>JAFSVP010000011.1 GCA_017444905.1 Bacteroidales bacterium | reverse complement strand
CTCGGAAAACGCGGCCCCGGTGATGGCTGTCAGCGCCTCGAACACCCGCATGGGCAAGCTGTCTTCCGGCACAAGCGTATTGGCTGCCAATGCTTCAGAGGCCAAGGTCTATGTCCTCAGCGAGAACGAGATTTGCATCGAGCTGGTGACGGGCGTCAAGGATGATATGGTGCCGGTGGAGGGCGTCGAGGTGACGCTCAGGGACCTGCGGGATCCATACGCCCAGGATATCGTCAGGACCACCGACAAAAACGGGCGGATCATACTGCTGAGCAATGAGTTCATCGCGGACGACAACAAAAAGGTTCACCTAAAGCTTGACGTGGACGGCGAGGCCAAGGGCTACCGCAGCTTCGGCGTGGAGGAGTGCCGGATCACGATGGGCCAGAGCTTCAAGGGCACGCTTGTGCCCCTGGACGACCAACCCTATATCTATTCCGCCTCCTTCCACGGCTACGACATCATGTGGCAGGACTTTGAAATGCTCTATTCCCACCTGAACGACTATGATTTTGAGATCAAGGTCCAGACCCGCAATCCCGGCGGCGAGGGCCTGACGCCCGAGCTGCGCTTCGGCTACTGGAAGAAGGACGGGGAGGTCTGGAAAATCGATTGGGATTATTCAAAGCACCTCGTCAAGCCCACTTCCCGCGAGGGCAACAGCTTTGTGTTCAAGGGCCCCTGGAAGCAGGATATAGTACCCTGGGTCAACAAAAATCAGAGGAACTACTTCACCTTTGACAGCCAAGACAGCAGCGAGGCGCGCATCAACACCCGTTTGATCTCCGTGAAGAGCGTCGTGGAGGAGCCGGTGGAGAAGGGCAGCCTGGTATTTGTGAATGTCATGGGCGAGGGCCTGAGCTTCAAGACGACCATTCCGGGCATCGATCTGGACATCAAGCTGGATCTGCCCCTTTCATGGTATTTGCCGAAAGTGACCTTCAATCCGGCGGGGTATGTCACCCTCTCGATTGGCGGTCCCGTTCTGGAGGACATGGTGAAGAAGAGCAGCGCCAACTGGAAGAACACCGAAATGGAGACCTACAAGGATTACCAGAAGTCGCTTGAAAAGGAGGGAGTGCTGGCCAATTATAAGGCCAAGGAAGGCGCGGCTTACGACTACTACACAAAGCGGCGCGCCTCCATCCTGATGGATTCCAAGCTTGAGTTCGGCGCGTTCGTGTTGTACTGTTGTCGCTGGGCGCCGGACAACCAGGTCGAGGATATCAAGACCATGGTCATCTCCGCCCGGGGCGGCACGGGCGTGCTGCTGAAGTACAGCTTCAGCTGGACCGTGCGCTGGGTCTTCGTCGGCGTGCCCATGTACATCTCCTTCATGCTCGCCGTCTCGGCAGGCTTCCAGTTCAACTTTGAAGTGGCCTTCTCGTGGGTCAACGGGGCGTTCCACAACTGGAGCAACAGGCCAATCAGGGACATTACGATTATGGTCAGCGTAGCCTTCACGGCCATATTCGGCGTGGGTGTCAAGGGTTTTTACGAGTTTTGGCTGCGCTTTAATGCGGGAATCGATTTCCGCCTGCATCTGGCCATCATGAGCCAAGAGAAGAGCACCATTTCAGGCACCTATTTCCTGAAGCTCACGCTCGGATTCACGGCGTTCTGGCTCACGTTTTCCAAAGACCTATGGCAATACAGCGGCAAGCTGTTTGATCCGAAGCCGCTGAGCAACGCGGCGCCGCCGCTGCAGCAGTATGCCCTTGCCAACGCCGGAACCGAGGAGGAGAAGGCGGCCACCCAGGAGCCAACGAGCTATCCGGGCCTCGTGCCCACGGCGACGAAGATCCAGTTGGGCGGCTCCGACCAGCGGGCGAGGACCCGGGTGGCCGTGATCGGCGGGCAGACCTATCTGTTCCACCTGGCCAACGTCACCGGCAAGGACAAAAAGACACACACGCGCCTGAACTGGGTCAACGCCGGGAACTACGGCAAAAAGGGTTCGACCCAGACGGCCATCGACGCCTGGAACACGGGGCTCAACGGCCGGAACGACTATGCCTTCGACGTGCGCGTCGCCGACGGGTATGTGTTCGCGGCTGTCGCCTGCGCCGCCGAGTTTGACGAAAACGGCAACCCGAAGCCCAATACCGGCATTGAGAAGGGCAAGGCGTGTAACCAGACATTCTACCTGCTGATGCTCAAGCCGGACGGCAAGGGCAACCTGACCGCCACGCTGGACAAGGGCTATTACCTGACCGGCATCCCGGAGGAGTCTGAAATCGGCGAACAGGGCAAGAAGGAGCTCGTGAACCATGTGCTGCTGACGGCGGACCCTGTGGGCAAGTACGTGCCGTCGCGCGATCAATCCTGGTCGGATCAGACCGTCTGGTATTACTACGATTCCATAGACGATCCCGAGATCACCTGGGCCAGGGCGTTTTCCGACGCAGGGACATGCACGGGCATCGAGTTCTTCGGCACCTTCGGCCGCGTGGCGTACTCCGAGGACGAGACGCCCTACGGCATGACCTCCTTCGAGTTCATCCGGGGCGTGGAGGGCGTCAGGTGCTTCACCGACGAATACGTCGAGAGCGGCTTGGGCAAGGGCTATGTGCGCACCGAGGCGCGCTG
>JAFSVP010000101.1 GCA_017444905.1 Bacteroidales bacterium | reverse complement strand
GAAGAGGGAAATCGAAATTGGACGACAGCACGGCGCCGATTACCGCAAGGTCGCAGGCGGGGTCTACCACCTTCAGGCCACCGGCCATATTCAGGAACACGTCCTTGGCCCCCAGCTTGAAACCGGCCCTCTTTTCCAGCACCGCAAGCAACATATTGAGTCTGCGGGTGTCGAAGCCCGTGGCGGAGCGCTGGGCAGTACCGTAAGCAGCGGAAGACACAAGTGCCTGGACTTCGAAGAGAAGCGGACGCGTCCCGTCGAGCGTCACAGCAACCGCAGCCCCGCTCAGAGCGGCATCGTGCATCGGAATCAGCATCTCTGAAGGATTCTCCACCTCCCTCAGTCCGGCCCCGGTCATCTCGAAAACCGCGAGCTCTGCGGTACTGCCGAATCGGTTCTTTATGCTACGCAGGATGCGGTACTGGCCCCGGTTCTCGCCTTCGAACTGAAGCACCACGTCCACTATGTGCTCGAGAATCTTCGGGCCGGCGATGTATCCATCTTTGGTAATATGCCCGATGAGAATCACCGGCACGCCGCTTTCCTTGGCAAAGCGCAGCAGCGCCGCCGCCACCTCCTTCACCTGGCTTACCGAGCCCGGAGTTGACTCTGCCGAAGCGGTGTACATAGTCTGCACGGAATCCACGATGACGAGCCCCGGCATTATGCTCCGGGCTTGCTCCACCACCGATTCGATGCAGGTCTCGCAATATATCAGGCAGCTGTCGGGGATGCCTCCGGGAGCCAGCCTCTCGGCCCTCATCTTCACCTGCCTTTCACTCTCTTCCCCTGATACATAGAGAGTTTTGAGCTCCGGGCAGGAGAGCGGAATCTGGAGGCTGAGAGTAGATTTTCCTATGCCGGGCTCTCCTCCCAGAAGAATCAGCGACCCGGGTACCACTCCGCCGCCGAGGAGGCGGTCCACCTCCTTGAGGCCGAGCGAAACGCGGCTCTCGCCGGAATGGTCCACCTCCTTGAGCTTGCGGGGATTGTTCTTCTGCCCCGACGGTATGCGCGACGCAGCCGCCGTTGCCGAAGCTGCGGTCTGCGGAGCCTCAACCATAGTATTCCACTCGCCGCAGGCGGGGCAGCGCCCCATCCACTTCGGGCTCTCGTTTCCGCAACTCGTGCAGTACCAGACAGTTTTGCTTTTATTCGCCATTATTGTACTTGTTCTTTTTCTTCAGTTTTTAAGTCGTCGTCTTGGATATGATGTTGCGAGGCCGCCGACTGCACTTCAGACTCCCGACCTGCACGGCAAGAGCTTATTGCTTAAAATAATACGGGCTCTCCAGCACCCTCACAGCCCCCTTGCCGGAGCCTTCGTTTCCAAGTATACGGCGGGCCGCAACGACCTCGCGGCCGTACACGGCAAGCGAATCCACCCTCACCATCTGCGACGCGTGAACGAACATCCCGTCTCCGGCATAAATCCCCACGTGCGAAACGCGCAGCGGATTCCTGCGCCCGAAAAAGAGCAGGTCGCCGGGGGCATAGCAGCCCTCTTTCACAGGCTCGCCGCAAGCTGCCTGCTGCGAGGCGTTACGGGGCAGGAGAACACTGTTCATGAAGAAGCAGAACTTCACTAAACCGCTGCAGTCGAAATACTTGTTGCTGTTGCCACCCCACATGTAGGGAGTGCCCCGGAAGCTCCTTGCAAGCGAAAGTATGCCTTCGGCGCAGGGGGGCAAGGAAGCAAGGGCGCGGAAATCCATCACCTCGTGCTTCAGCACCCATCCCTCGCGGCCGTCAGGCAGGAGCACCGGAAGCCAGCCGGGCACGGGAGCGGGGATCTTTGCAGAAGCGGGGGCCTGTGCACAAGCAGGCGCAGGCCTTGAATCAGGAGCTTGAGGGGAAGCTGTATTCCGGGCGCAAGCAGAGGCCCGCGGGCAAGCGGATGGCGTGGCTGAAGAGGAGGCCTGTGCACAAGCAGGCGTACCGAAGCAGGACGGGAAGGCCCTGACAAGGTCTCCCATACAGAAGTCGCACATCACGGCGGCCTTCTCCGAGGGAGCCTCCCGCACCACGGCATAGGGAGCGACGCAAATGAGCTTCGGCGTCAGGAGATACGCTTCCTTCTCACTATCGGACAAAGCTTTGAGCCCCAGTTCATTAACCCAGCCGGTATAATCTTCAGCCTTCACCTTAACCCAGTAGCGGGAGGTGTCGAGAGTTTCCACCAGCGCACCCATGAGCAGCTGGTTCTCAAGCGGAGATTCATAATCGGGCGACTGCCGCATAAACCCCGACGAAAGGGTCACGACCGCCCAGGACAAAAGCGCAGAAAGTATCATCTCACTTCACGATTACCTACCGCAATTTTAGCATTTTATCCGGTAAATAGCAAACTCGGCGGCAAAACAATCTAATATGTTTGTTATACTTAACATTTATCACTATTTTTGCGCATTATAATTAGCATAAATGAGCAAGAATACATTTGGGAAGATAATGCCCAGGGCATTGGCGCAGCAGCTGCAGCTCACAGGCGAGCAGATTATGCTGGCCCGTAAGCGCAGGCACCTGTCAATGCAGGATATAGCTGACAGGGCAACGGTGACAAGGCTGACCGTCTCGAAGGTCGAGCACGGCGACCCTTGGTGTCGATGGGTATCTATGCGCGGGTCCTCTATGCCTTGAACCTTGAAAAAGACCTTTCCCTGCTGGCCGCAGACGACGCCCTCGGCCGTCAGCTTCAGGATGCAGAACTGACGAGAAAATGAAAAGAATAAACGTTATCGCCGATTGATTGGTCCCAAGTTTACTTAGTAGTCTTGGGACCTTTTTTCTTTCTTGGTTTGTAGCCGTCAACGAGCTCACTTGTTTTGAATTCTTCAGGAACAGGGCCACTTACAGAAGAATCACTCAGATATCCATCAATGTCCCCATTGGAAACGGGATTTCCAAATTCGAGCAACCCTTTTATTAAAACGAAGGAGAGAGCCTGCTCCAATTTGGCCATGGTTTCAAGAGTCATATTAGCTTTGCCACTTAGCAAGACAGATATATGCTGCTGTGTACATGCCAGTTTCGCGGCCAGCTCCTTTTGTGTGATACCCAGTTCTTTCATCCTGTGCCTGACCTTAATAGAAATGGCATAGGAGTATTTCAACCAAGACCAGTTGTTTTTAAGGAACTGAGCTTGTGAGATAAATCCGCTATTGCTTTTGTGCTCATTGGCCTTAAGAAAATCAATCGTGTTCATATCGCTTATTCTTTTATTCCATCGGCATCAATAATACCATTGTTCAGCAGATAATTTCTGACCACTTCCATCTTTTTCAATTCATTCAAGGTATGCTCCCTTTCTGCCATATAATGTGTCAGTTTTATGGCGCCGCCAGTAATAAGATACGTGCCTTTATCAAGTTTGATGGCATATATCCTCAGCCAGGAACTATGCGATGTCATTCTTTTTCCTTTAGCTTTTTCTCTGGAAAGCAACATTTCTCGAGTACGCTGGTTTTCCAGGGGACGAAAAAGCAGGTCCAAGTTTGCATCCGGACGAATGTCCAATATCAGGCACGATAATGAGGCAGCATCTGCGATAGTATCGTAAATGGCTTGATCCAAATCTGTTATATGGAAATAGGCTTCCAGGTCTTGGATGTTCCGACTGAAGAACTCCTCCAGAAAGCCCGCGTCCAACCAATCTGCAAACGTCTTGGTTAGAATATCTTGCGAGTCTCCGTCATAAACAACGGCCCACAGCCTGCCATTGTGAAGTATGTCTTCAAATCTCATTAAACTATCCTTTTTGCAAATATACAACAAATTTCGATTTGTACAAATTTTATATTGTGAGTTTCCTTATAGGCACTAACAGGTATTGGCCGTTCTCAAAATCATAAAAAAATACTATCTTTGTGCTCGAATTAATTCAAAGAAAGATTATGAATCTCCGTGACATCAAGAAAGACATCGACTACATCCTCAGCGCTTTCATCGAGGACTGCAGCATCGTAGCTACCGTCAACGAAAAGCTCGGCGAAGAGCAGGCTTCCGCCCTTATGGAAGAGGCCGTCGACCTCTACAACGAGCTGAGAGACAAAGTCAACCAGGTTGAAGGCAACAAGAAGGCCTTCTATACCGCCCTGCGCAAGGAAGTCTTCGAGCGCACCGACGCCCTCTACCAGAAGCTCAGCGACGCCATAAAGAAGGCTTGAGAGCCGGAGCCGCCACAGCCGCCGTCCTCGCCCTGCTGACGATAACGTGCCTGCAGGCGGAAGGGCGCGATACTGCTACGCAGAAGCTTGTTTCCTCATATTCAAGGAAGGAGCCTCTGCGTAGCGGCGTTATCGGCGTGCTCGCCGTGCGCGGAACTTCCGACACGCTTGCCTGCCTCAACCCCCGGGCAAAACTGGTTCCGGCATCGAATGTAAAGCTGATAACCACGGGCGTAGCCCTGCACACCTTAGGCGGCGACTTCCGCTTCGGCACCACTCTCGCATACACCGGGAGCATAGACAGCGACGGCGTACTTGACGGCGACCTCTACATAGTCGGCGGCGGCGACCCCACCACTGCAGGGCGCACCGACTGCGCAGCACCGGCCAAAACCACCTTTGCCAAATGGGCGAAGATACTGTCCGACAACGGAATCAAGTCCATCAAAGGGCGGATTGTCGGCGACTCGCGCCTGGTCTCCCGGCCCTCACACACCATTGAATGGCAGGCAGAAGACCTCGGCTACAACTACGGCTCCGCACCCGGAGGGCTGAACTTTTTCGAGAACACCCAGCTCTTCAGCGTAACTCCGGCCACCAGCCCGGGCCAGCCCCCCTTCATACTCCCCCGCTATCCCGACACTCCCTGGATGGAATACAGCAACTCCTCCCGCACGGGAGAACCCAACACCCGGAACACGCTGTCATACGACTGTACGGAATTCGGGCCTTACGGAGAATTTCTGGGGAACTTCCCCGCCGGCCGCAGCACCTACACCCTCGAATGCGCCAACCGCTTCGGGGCATACACCTGCGCCTATTACTTTTTCAATTACCTGAATTCCAACGGCATACCGGCAGAGGGCGGATTCTGCGACATCTCCCCCAAGGGGTACCTCCGCTCCGACCTGACGTTTAACGACCCCAGAGCCAGGGCCGCCGATTCTCCCGTAAAACTTGGCACGGCACTCTCTCCGCGGCTCGCCGAAATCTCCCGCGACACCAACTTCGAGAGCGACAACTTCTACGCCGAAGCCATCTTCAATATCCTTTGCGCCCGCGGCGGGAACAGGGCCTCCCGCGACAGCTCCCGGGTAGAAATGCAGAGGCTGCTCGGCAAAATGGGTCTCACCCCCGGAAACGACTGCCACCTTATAGACGGAAGCGGACTCGCCCGCAAAAATTACGTATCCGCCTCATATTTCGTAAGATTTCTCAAGAAGATGATGCTCTCTCCCGCCTGGGAGCAGTATCTTGCATCCCTCCCCGTACCCGGCAGCAAGAGCACTCTGGAAAACCGCCTCAGTAGCGCACCCGACGCCATAAAGAGCCGCATACATATGAAAAGCGGTTCGATGAACGGAGTGCTGTGCTATAGCGGATACATCCTCCCGGCAGAAGGGAGCGACAGCCAAACCATTGTATTCTCGATACTTACAAATAACGTAAGCGGGCCAGTGCGCACAGTTGCAGCCATCATCGACGATATTCTTATAAGCCTTGCCGGAGAAGAATAAGCCCTATGGAAATCTTTATCGCTGACCATATCGAAAACGGGGTCGTAGTTTTCGGAGCCGAAGAATCCGCCCACTGCGTGAGAGTGCTAAGGCACAGGGCCGGCGACGAGATTTTCGCAATCGACGGCCACGGAACCGGCCTTCGCTGCATACTCGAAGACGACAGTCCGAAAGGGGCGAGCGCCAGGATTATCGAAGAAATCCCATCTTTCGGCTCGCATCCGTACCGCCTCACCATGGCAGTCTGCCCCACCAAGAACTCAGACCGCTACGAATGGTTTGCGGAAAAAGCCACCGAGATAGGCGTAGACACCATCGTACCAGTCATAGGGCAGCGCTCAGAACGGAAGACCATCAACACGCAGAGGCTCTCGCGGCTGCTCTGCTCTGCTGCCAAGCAGTCGCTCAAAGGAGCCGTCCCCGAGCTACCCGAGCCTGTGAGCGTAAAAGAATTCATCCTGTCGGTAAGCGGGCGCGAGTCTGAGGCCACCGCCCGCGGCGAAGCTCCGTTCATAAAGATAATATGTCACTGCATGGAGTCGGAAAGGCGCTTTTTCAGCGACATACTTCGAGGCCGCTTCGAGTGCGGCGCCTTTTCAGGCGATTCGGGATGCAATGCCGCCAAAGGCACTCCCGGCGGCAACGCTACTGGAAGCAATACGGGCATCAGACCGGATAAGAGCAGTTCCGGCAGCGCCGTATCCACTTCCGGTGCAGACGGCTCGAAGCCGGGAATAACAAAGGGCACCAAGCCTGAAATCTTCGTACTGATAGGCCCGGAGGGAGATTTCTCTCCGGAAGAGGCCGCCCTCGCCCTGCAGCACGGCTGGATACCCGCCAGCCTCGGCGACAGCCGCCTCCGCACCGAAACCGCCGCCCTCGTCGCCACCACGCTCGTTTACGCGTTGCACTCCGCGTAACGCGTATTTCTTTTATCACCCTGCACCCTACTTCATCCCTGGACACGACCTTATTTACCGTACCGTGTCAGACGTCCCGAAAAAATGAAGGTTAGGATCAAATACGGCCATTTTTGTGCCTAACGTCCGTGTTTCAAGGACGTTAGGCACGCACATACTTTTCCCGGTGAGCCGCTATTCCCCAAGTCGCTCCGGCGTAATGCGTAGAACTATCATCACCGATTCTGCAAGCTATTCAAGCGTGCTTACTCCGCCACGGCAATGGCGGAGCAGGAGCGTTTTCGGCCGTTTTCTCGCCTACTCCGCCACAGTTATGGCGGAGTAAGCGAGGTCCCGTGCTCGAGGTAACAGATTCTTGTGAATTCGTGCTTGGGAACAAAAAAAAGGCGCGACATCAGTTCGCGTCTTCTTTTCTGGTTGCGGCAGATTGGTGCCGCATACATTCCGGAGCGGGAATTACTCAGCTTTCTGGCAGTCAGCGCAACCCTCGCAACCCTCGGCCTTCTCGCACTTGGCGCAGTCGCCGCAGCAAGCCTTGGTGGAATCGGCAGCCTCTTCAACAGCCTCAACGGCCTCGACGGCAGCAGCCTCACCTTCAGCCTCCTTGGAATTGTTGTTGTTACAGCAGGAGCAGAAGCAAAGAGCTGCAATCGCAAAGGAAATAACAACCTTCTTCATTGTGTTTGAATTTAAAAAGTTAAACTTGTTGTTCTAATCCGCAAAAATAGAACTATTTTTTGGATATTCAAAAACTTCCATATCCTTCACGCCGCCTTCCCCTATCCTGAACCTCAACGCCGTACGCACAATCTGCCAGCCCTGCAGGCCGGCGGCCCCGGGGTTGACATACAGCAGGGAGCGCTGCCTGTCGTTCATGATTTTGAGAATATGGGAATGCCCGCAGATGAAGACATCGGGCTTGTAAGTGTCGAGAAGCTGCCTTGCGCGCGGGTAGTAATGCCCCGGAGAGCCGCCGATATGGGTCATCACCACCGTCAGGCCGCCCACTTTCATCATCTGGTAAGCAGGATACTCGTAGCGTACGAAAGCACCGTCGCAGTTGCCGTGGACTCCGACTACTGGCTTGAATTCGGTTATGCTCCTTACGAAAGCCTCGTCTCCGCCCCAGTCACCGGCGTGCCATATCACGTCCACCGGAGAGAAAAACTCCCGGAACGGCTCGCCGAACACTCCGTGCGTATCGGATATGAGACCAACGTACAGACTCATCCTCAGGCCCTTATTATCTCCACCTCGCCCCGAAGACCAAGCTTGATTATCTGCGAAGGCCTGCCGGTGGCGCCGGCCCCGAAACGCTCGGGAGCCACCCAGTCGGCGGCGGCGACAATCTCCTGGCTAATATCCCTGAACCCCTTGGGCGCAGGCTCGCCGGAAACATTTGCCGAAGTGGATACCAGCGGCTTGCGGAAGCGGCGTACAAGCTCCAGGCAGAACCCGTCCAGAGGGATGCGTATACCCACGGAACCGTCTTCCGCCACCACCGAGGGTGCAAGGCCGATGGCTCCGGGATAGACGATGGTCATAGGGGCGTCGTTCACCTCCACGAGGTCTATCGCCATATCGGGAATCCGGTTTACGTGTCGCGCCACCATATCGAGGTCGGCGGCAAGCAGCACAAGCGACTTTGACTCCGCCCTGCGCTTGATTTCAAACACCTTTTTCACGGCCTCCTCGTTGGTGGCGTCGCAACCCAGCCCCCAGACCGTATCGGTGGGATAGAGTATCACCCCTCCCCCCTGCAGCACCCTGACTGCATCTGCAATTATCTCTTTCATAAGCGATCTTTATCAAAAAGCACCCTTCTGCTCCGCCACCACAGAATCATCAGCCAGCCTATGAGCAGGCCTCCAAGATGGGCGAAATGGGCGATTCCGTCGGCCCAGCCGGAGACTCCGGTGAAGAGCTCGATGGCGGCGAAAATCACCACCATCCACTTGGCGCTGAGCGTTACGGGCGGGAAGAGCAGCGTCATACGGGAATCGGGGAAGAGCATCGCGTAGGCCATCAGCACTCCGTAAATGGCACCGGACGCGCCCACGGTGGGAGTTATCTTGAGCCGGGTTATGGCATTGATTACTGCATCTGAACTGGAATTTGCCATAACCATCTGAATTTCAATATTCTGTGCGAGGATATTGAGGCCTGCCGCCCCGAGTCCGCAAATAAAGTAGAACAGGACGAACTTCCGGCTCCCGATTATGCGTTCCACCACGTTCCCGAATATGTAAAGGGTGTACATATTGAAGAATATGTGCCAGATACTGCCGTGCATGAACATATGCGTCACCGGCTGCCACCAGTGATAGAACGGCGAGGTGGGATAGAAAAGGCCGAAAAGGCCCACCATCATCTCCCGGTTGATGATGGTTGCAATGTAAATAAGTATATTGACAATTATGAGGTTGCGGGTCACCTTGCCGGCGCCCTGCAGGAATCCTCCTCTGTTGTCCTGGTAATAATATGACATCTCTGTTCAGTTTCAAAAAAGTTTCTCCAGCTCCGAGACCGGCATCAGCGCCACTATCCGCCTGCCTCCGGGAGTAAATTCGGAATTGCCCGTGGCAAAGAGCGCATCCACAAGCCTGAGCGCCGCCTGCGGGGAGTCTGGAGCCTCGGCATTCATGGCGCCGAGCATCGCAAACTTCTCCGCAATACGCTGGTTCATAATATCTTCAAGGGAGTTATGGGAGTCCGAGAGAATCAGGGCCACATCCCCTATCAGGCTCTCAATCCTGCCCGTCTCGCAGCTGCAACCTTCAGGCACTCCGCCTACGGCGACGGTATCTGTACCGATGGGCGTAATGTCGAAGCCCAGACTCTCAAGGAGCCCGGCGTTCTCTTCAAAAAGCAGCCGCTGCTCCACTCCCACACGTATCTGAACGGGGAAAAGAGCCGCCTGCGACACGTGCCCGCCGCCCGACACCGCCCCCAGGAAGCGCTCGTAAAGGACACGCTCCCAGGCCCTCCGGACGTGGATTACCATCATCCCGGAAGCAGAGCGAGCGACTATGAACCTGCCCTGTACGGTAAATGCCGGACGCTGCTCCGCCGGCGTCTGGAACAGGACTCCGTAGTCATCCTTGCGGGCGGAAAGCCCTCCGTTTGCATAGGAAGAGCCCGGCTGCCTGCCGGAGCCGCCGGCATGCATCGAAGAATCCGTCCCGGTCCCGGGGAAATCTCCGTCATGACCGGAAAAGCCTCCATCAGCCCCGGGGGATGCCGTTTCAAAGGGGTTGAACGTCGGGTCCACCGGAGCGGAGGGGATTTCCAGCCCTCCCCTGTACTCCTCGAAACTCTGCCCGAGCTCGGGAATCTGCACCCCGCCGCCGGCCTCGAAATCGAGGCTCGCGCCGAAGTTGTTGCGGCTCAGGGTCTCGCGCACGCAGGCATATACTATCTGGAAGATGACATTGTCATCTTCGAACTTGATTTCCGTCTTGGTGGGATGGATATTCACGTCCATCGCTCCGTCGCCCATCTTCAGGAAGATGAAGTAAGAAGGAGTGACGCCCTCGGGGATAAACTCTTCGTAGGCCTTCATCACCGCCTTGTGCAGGTAGGGGCTGCGGAAGTAGCGTCCGTCGGCGAAGAAAAACTGGTTCCCGGGAGTCTTGCGGGCAGAGTCGGGCTTGCCGGCGAATCCGCCCACGCTAACGATGGAAGTCTCTGCCCCCACATCCACGAGCTCATCTGCCAGAGCCTTGCCAAACAAATCCAAGACCCTGAATTTCAGCGACTTTGCCTTAGGGAGAACATAGAGGTCGCGCCCGTTGTGGGAGAGGCTGAATTCTATTTCGGGGTGAGGAAGGGCGACGCGCGTGAACTCCGCAACGATGTGCTTGAGCTCCATCGCGTCGGACTTGAGGAACTTGCGGCGGGCGGGAGTATTGTAGAAAAGGTTGCGCACGGCGAAGTTGGACCCCACAGGAGCGGCGACGGCGGAAGTGCGTATTTCCTCGGTGCCGCTGATGGTCACCTGCACTGCGGTTTCGTCCTGGGGGCGGCGGGTACGGAGGGTGACCTGCGATACGGCGGCGATGCTTGCCAGGGCCTCGCCCCTGAATCCGTAAGTGGCTATCTTTTCGAGGTCTTCTGGAGTTGCAATCTTGGAAGTGGCGTGCCTTTCGAAGCAGAGGACCGCGTCGGAGGGCGACATACCGCAGCCGTCGTCGATGACCTGCAGCAGGGTGCGGCCGGCGTCGGTGATCACCACCGATATCTTGCCGGCTCCCGCATCCACCGCATTTTCAAGGAGTTCCTTCACCACCGACGCGGGGCGCTGGACCACCTCTCCGGCGGCTATCATATTGGCGGTTCGTGCCGGCAGGACTTGCAGTTTTCCCATAGGATTCTCTCAAAAAAACCGTCTTGAAACGCCTTCCGTCTACAGCATTGAATAGAACTTCGCCACGAAGTAAAGCACGGCAAAGAGCAGCAGCAGGGTGATTATGCCGATGATGGTCCGCGTCTTGTCGAGATGCGAACGGTTGCGGCTGTAGTTGCCGTCGCGAAACGACCCTTTTATGTATGAACCGGGCACATAGGTGCCGTCGTCCTTCTTCTTGCCGGCGCTGCCGTCCACGGCCCCGAAGCGGCGCTTGCGCTCCTCTTCCTCAGGGTCGAAGTAAACTGGCCTGTAGTTGAATACCCGGTGTTCTCCTTCACCGAAAAAGCTAAACATTCCCATAACTTACAAAAGTAATGATTAATTCACTATCTTTGCATCAAACACAGAGTTTTTTATGAAAAAATCAATCCTTATCACCCTTTGCGCCGCGGTTCTGGCGCTCGTTCCCTCCTGCAAGAACTCTTCCAACGGGCAGGGAAGCGAGGGCGAAGACGCCTCCGCCACCACCGTCGAAGCCGAAGATAACACCTCTACCGCCATGCAGACTCCCGCAAATCTTCCCGAAGAGCCCGTGTTCGACATCAACACCAACTTCGGAACCATCAAGGTCAGGCTTTTCGCCGACACTCCCCTTCACCGCGACAATTTCGTGAAACTGGCCCTCGGCGGCTTCTACGACGGGCTTCTCTTCCACAGGGTTATCCCCAACTTCATGATTCAGGGGGGCGACCCTCTCACCCGTGACCCGGAAAACAAGGATATGTTCGGAACCGGCGGCCCGGGATACCAGATCGAGGCTGAAATCAAGCCCACCCACAGGCACGAGAAAGGCGCTCTTGCCGCCGCCCGCAAGGGCGACATAGCCAACCCGATGAAAGAATCAAGCGGTTCGCAGTTCTACATCGTCCAGAGCGAGAGCGGCTGCGCGCACCTTGACGGAGAATACACTATCTTCGGCCAAACCATTGACGGATTTAAAGTTATCGACGACATTGCGGCTCTCCCCACCAACTACAGGGGTCTGCCCGAAGTGCCCGCAAAAATAATTTCCATAAAATTAGACCCCGACCTGAACTAGTTTGGCACGCTCATTGCTATTAATCGTGTCGAATAGTTTTTTCATAGGTTAAATTTTAGGTTAGAATTGCAGAACACCCCGCGTCGAGAGATGCGGGGTGCTTTGTTTTTATTGTGCTTTACTGAAAGCACTGCCCCCAACTGAAATCAGAAGTGCACCCGGAGGTCAAAAGCCAACTGTGTCAGACGTCCCGAAAAAATGGAGGTTAGGATCAAATACGGCCTTTTTTGTACCAGACGTCCGTGATTTCGGGACGTTAGGTACAATCATCCAGCAGTTTGGCAACATCGGAGTACGATATGCCGCATACTCGCGCAATCTGGGTTGCATCAGAGCAGAATCGGAATCGAATCTGCCTGGCAAGTTCAGACAACTCCTCGACAAGCAATTCTGCGACCGTCCCTTTTTGAAACAGACTGCGGCAAAGATCGGGAAGGGCAGAAACAATGGTTTGGTCTCGAAAAGCAGGCGCGCTCACATCCGACTCAAGCTTTTTACGCGCTTTCGATGAACTCCTAAAAAAGAAATTCATTCGCTGTGGAGTACGGAAAACTGATTCCACCGTTAATACATCCACATATGACTCTGGAAGGATATAGCCTTCGTCACCTAATATCCAATCATCTGGGAAAGGATGACAACGGCTGTGCATCAAGCGGGTTAATTCTCTACCGGTCAATTCTTTCAAACACCTTCGGGACGGCTTTGTATATGAGAAATAAGAATTCCCGGAGCCCCATTCATATTGGCTTGGATGTGCGCATATTCCAGCTGCCACACAGTTCATGTGAACGTATGCGATTGCTTTTTCCAATCCTTCGTTATCGGTGAGGATTTGCCTTATATCCAGACCGTTACCTCTAAGGAATTCCTTCACCAGATACTTTTTCCCATAGTATATGGAATATCTGTGTTTAAACCGGTTAATAAAAGCAACAACACCTTCCCGACTGCCTTTCAATACAAAGTGCGCGTGGTTTGACATCAGGATGAATGTCAGCACCACGACCTCCGGATACCAGGCTGCCTGAATGGCGACATAATTCATGGCCACTCTGAAATCTTCTTCATCACGGAACCACAGGCCATTTTCGAGATGTTCCGTCGAAACTAAATAAAGTCTTTTCATAGTCCTAGCCGGGACTTGTGTCCCTTGTTCCACAAATATATATGTTTTTATCAAACCCAATCCAACTTTGTTGGGTTATTTGCGGACAATTGGTATTTTTGTCCTGCAAACACGTGTTATCATAGTCTTCCCGTATGAAGAAGCTGATACTCTGGGACCTGGACGGCACGCTCATCGACACCATCAAAGATTTGGGAGCAGCCGTGAACCATACGCTCGACTTACGCGGCCTGCCGTCGCTCCGCCTTGATGATTATCGTCATATGGTAGGCCACGGGGTGCGGAATCTGGTGCAGAAGGCGCTTGAAGAGGCTTTGAAGAGGAGTGTGGCAGAAGGGACGACGGGGCTGGAAGACTCTTATGTGGATTCCGCCCTGGCCGACTTTATGGAGTATTATACAGCAAATATCGACGTATATTCCAGGCCTTATCCGGGGATGCCCGAACTGCTCTCCGAACTTGCCTCGGCCGGTGTCAGGATGGCCGTCGTTTCCAACAAATTCCAGGAAGGGACGGAAAAACTTGTCCGCAGATTCTTCCCGGCAATTGATTTCGTCGCCATTTTAGGAGACCGCCCCGGCCGGCCTCTGAAGCCATCACCGGAAATCGTAGAGGAGGTTTTGCGCAGAGCTGATGCCGGTGTCGGGTACACACGCGCACGGAACGAAGCTGATGCCGTTCTTGTCGGCGATTCACCCACTGACGTGCGAACAGCCGCGAACAGCGGAATCGACGCGATAGCGGTCGCCTGGGGGTATAGGAGCACTGAAGAACTGGCCGGCACCGCCCCGACCGCCCCGCTCCGGATTGCCGGCGACGTCTATGAACTCCGCCGGATGCTGGACTTTTCTAACCAGCCATAATCTGCAGATTCATACGTTTTGCATACCCTTTCGGTAACATATAATCATTGACGAACTGTTTTATCCGTGCAGCTATTCAAAAATTTTTTAACCTTTGCAGTGAAATGCAACGGGCGTTACAGTAACAGTGGTTACAAAACAGAAAAAGCCAATGAAGTTTTACGACAGGGAACAGGAAGTCGCGGCGCTCGAATCCATCGCAATAATCACGCGGCGCAATACTCAAAAAAATTATTCCGCCACGAACGATGCTTTTTGCTTATTCGTGGCGGATTAATTTCATATGAATATTCCCTGGCAGGCTACTGATTGTTATTGTTGTAGTCGGCGTTGATAAGGTTGACAGCCTTGAAGAACTTGTGATAGAAAATGAAGGGGCCGACCACGATGAGAGAGCCAAAGAAGCCCCAGCCCCAGTAAGTACCGGCACCGATGCTGTACGGAAGATTACGGGCGCTCAATTCCGAACCAATACGGTTACAGATGCGGTGCATCCACACAAGAGGTGCGATTCCCAGAGTAAGCCAGCTGAAAATAAAGCAGATAAGGCAGTAGTGCATAGTGTGCTTCCCGTCGCGGGGCGATGCCACCTGATTGATTTCGGTTGACACATTGGACAATACGACAATGGCATAAATACCGAACGTGAAGAGGGAAAGAAGGAAGAATTAAATCATTCCACGACCTAGTCATCCAGGTCGCTGACCACCCAGCCTTTATCGACATAGTAGGTCAGGTTAACCTTGACTACGTCTTTCTGGCCGTTTTCGATTCCGGCAATGATACGGCCGGCATCGGTGGCGTCGGTCACTGCGATTATCGCCTCGGCGGTAGCGTTCGAGAGCGTGCCGTCAAACCTGATATTGCGTACTTTGGCAACTTTGTTCCGGCCCAGCCTGAGCAGCACGATCTGCGCTTCATTGTCACGAGGCGCAGCGTGATAAGACTGGAAGGCAAGAGTGTCGGAGAGAACTACACCCTGAGGGACGGCTTTGGGAGCCTTGCGGCCATTCCCGGAGTTGGAATCATCGTCACCGTAATATCCGTCGCAGACGGGGTCGTCATCTCCGCGGGCCTGATCCTGGAAGGGATTGGGAATCACCGGCCAGCTCTCGCTTACGTCCTTCTTGCCCCAGGAATAGTCGGCGGCGTCGAATTCGTCAAACTCAAGGTCCTTGTCAGGCTCTTCAACGGGAACCGGAGCTTCGTCGAGGACGAGGCGCTCGCCCTTGGATGTCAGGCTGACGGTATAGACATAATGGTCGCGGAAGTCGCAGGACACTGAATACCACCTGCGGCTTTTCTCCCACCAGGCATAGCGGGTCACGGTGTAATCGATGAGCTTTGCGGCTTTCATCCGGGCCAGCTTGAGCTGAGTGTCGGCATCATTGCATTCATAGGTTCCGAGCTGGAACTTAGTGTAAAGGATGCTGAGGGCATCATTCTCCAGTTCAGCCTGAGCCTGCTTGGCAATGGCTGAAGGCGAGAGCCTGGTGTTGTCGGAGCAACCGCACAGGAGACCTGCCGTTAAAGCGATTGCTGCAAGAATTGTTTTTTTCATTTGTTGAGAGGTATTAATGTAGATAATGTCTTGATTTTATGATGCCGGCGGCGCCTCGGTAGTATGCAAGTGTACTTGCAACTCCTCTCGGCTTGCACGGTTATTCTGAAACGGGGCGCACTGAGAGACCTTGGTAGCGTTCTTCGCCGCCGCGGATCCAGAAGACATCACTGGAACCGAAGCCGACGGGCCACGCTCTGTTCGGATAGTCCGTGCGGAGGGATGGTGACCAATAGCTGCCGGCGGACCCGACATAGAGGAGACCAGAGACGTCCCTGTTACCGGCAGCAGGGAGGAAAATCGACCTGTCTTCGTATCCGGACTTTTTACTTGTTACAATTTGTCCTTTTATACCGGTACCATTGTAATCACTCGTCCAAATCCAGGTACAGTTGTTCATAAGTTCCTCCCACTCAGCAACTGTAGGCATACGCCAACTGCCACCCCAATTGACGCGGGCAGCATCATCCTCAAGTTCTAGGACAGCCTTGCCGTCAGAAGAATTGTACTTAGTGAGTGAGGATGAACTGCCGTTGCACCACTTGTAGGTTGACCAGGAGTAATCCGCCTTGGCTTCCGTCTCGCCCCAGGCAATGTAGGCGCCATAATCTTCGGGCTTGGAAGCGCCGACGTTCCAGGAAGCCCACTTGACCGAGAGGCCGAGGTCAACCGGCTCTCCGACAGCCCCGCCTCCCGTCCATATTGTTGCCGGATAGTCTTCAATAGGGTAAATAGCATAGGCAAATTGACTCCAGTTCGTACGGACCTTATACATTTCAATCATTCCTGCAGGCACATACAGACGGGTGTAACCGACAACGAACGAATCACCCGCAACGGATATCGCCTTGGTTGAAGGCATCACGAGATGACGGACGCCGCGGAATGCTCCCGACCCTATGGTTGTTACAGTTGCCGGAATCTCAAGTTTTGAACCTGCAGCCTTGAACTCGCATCCGTAAAAAGCCTCTTGTCCTACGGATGTGACGGCTGATGGCCATATAACAGAGGATAGCGAGCTACATTCGTAAAACAGGCCATCAGGGATAGATGTCATCGACGAAGGCAGAATAACCGCCGAAAGTGACGAACATCCGTAGAATGCACGAGAGCCGATACTTGCAAGAGTGGCAGGCATATCAATTGAAGCCAGAGCTTTACAATTATAGAAGGTATATCTCCCGATGGAATTGAGGCCGGAGGGGAGATCAAGAACGCCAAGTGATGAACAACCGGAGAATGCCCAGTCGTTGAGAGCTGTAACAGTAGAAGGCAGGGCCAGGCTCACGAGAGATGAACAATTCTGGAAACAATAATCGGGTATTTTCTTTATACCCGTAGGGAGCGTCACGGCCGTAAGGGCAGTGCAGCCACAGAAGCAGTCTGACGGGAGCGAGCCAAGAGTAGCGGGCAGCACGACTGTCTTGAGAGATGTGCAATTCTTGAATGTTCCCAGCTTGGTAATATTGTTAGGGATTGTTATTCTTTCAAGATCAGTGAGGCCGGTGAAGACATTCTGAGTTGATGTGACACTGGTAAAGTACTTGATTTCTTCAAATGTCTTGACGGTTTTCCAGTCAGTGAACAAGCCGGCAAACGAAGTCGCCGCGGCGGCTTCCTCGTAAGAGACCTCACCGTCGCCGTTGGTGTCGAACTTCTCCACGCAGGCATATTTTGCTATGGGGTCGGCGAAGTTAATGGCAGCGGACGGGCTGTGACCGCCGCCTTCACCACCACCTCCTTCGCCGCCACTGCCGCCTTCCTGGAACACCAGACCTTCGTCGGCATTGGCAAGGGAGCCATATACGCCACGGAGAATGCTGACGGAACCTGAGGAGTCGAGTGTTGCGGTTTCGCCGCCCTTGGTGAATACCATTGTGAATCCCCTCGTCAGAGCAGCGGGGACAGTCTCAATGTAGTACCACTGGCCGGTCTGGAATGTGCCGCCGGCAGGGGGCGTGAGGGTAACGGTGCTTTCAGCTTCAGACACTTCCTTCACTACCGGAACGCCACTCTCGAAGCTAAGCTTTATCCTGCCGGCAAGGGCTTCACCATTATTTCCTTTGAAGGTGACGGAACTGATACCTTCCTGAGTAAGGGAGAAGCGGAGGCCGCCGGTCACGTTGTAGAAAGCAAGGTCATAGCCGCCGGAACGGGCAATGCTTATATGGGTATTCCTTGTAAAAGAGCCTTCCCGGCCTGCCTGCGAGGCAGGGAGCGTAGTCGTGACATTTTCACCGTCACAGGTGGCATCTGCACGATAGGGGTAAAGGGCCCAGGTCTGGTTGGAGGAGCCTGCGCCTTCATTCGCTCCCACAAGGATACTGAGATTACCTGAGAAGTCGGCAACTTCAGCCGGCTCGCTGTTCTGGGAAACGAACCTGCCGGAGAAGTTCTTGAAGAATACCCTGATTTCGTCGGCTGCCTCCCAGTAAACCTGGGTTCCGCCATTCTGTACCGTGGTCTTAGTATCCTGAGCGCCCTCCTGGTATGCCCTGTAGGTCATCCGGATGCCTTCGGGTTCGGGCTGTTCAACGGTCTTTGTGCAAGCTGCGCACGCCACCAGCGCCGCCGCTGCAAAAAATAAAAAACGTGTTTTCATACTCGTCAGTGCTGGATTTCCCAATCTTGATAATCTACTCCTTCGTGCCCTCCCGCCTCGGGGCTGACACACAATAAATCCACCCGGAATGCATCGTCATACTCGCACCGCGGCGGAATGTAACTGGTTGTTGGTGTGGTCATAATCTGAAGTTGCATATTTGAATATGTAGCCTTCCCTAAACATAATGGGCATAGAGACAGGGGAAAAAGTCCAACAAATCCACCCCTCCCGGACGCCATAATGTGTTGATGGGATTGATGCCAAGGCTATTACTTCTGTTGCGCGGAACCGAAGGCGCCGTTGTACCAGAAGCCGTCTTCACCCAGAACCACGGCATAACTACTATCCCAGCAAGTGCCGTCGTAATGAACCTCGTCCACCATAACTTCCGCAGTTTTTTCAAACTTTATTTTCACCTCCCGGATTTTGAATGAGCGAATCCTGTTTTCGTCATCCTTGGCCAAATACTCAAACCTCTCTCTCTGATCTTCAAGAGTCATCTTCATACTCTTGCGGAATGCATATTCCAAAGTGGAGTAGTAAGTTTCTGCGTCGAGCTTCTTGAGGGCTTTCAGCATAACCTGAGCAGCTTCCTCGGGCGTCTTGAATTTGGACTGCAGCTCTGCAGCATAAGGGTCGTCGTAATACGAGATTATCCTTGACACCTTTTCGCCGTTGTCAGAACGGGCAAGCCAGTTGCCGGCCTTGTCGAAATCTTTCGGAGAATATGTGTACTGATGCTCCGTCTTGACAATACTGCAGTCGTAATCATCTTCCGACTCCTCGACCATCGACGACGGATAGAAATTGTCGCCTTCGTAAGTGTAGGTGGCCTTGTAGCTGTTGGTCTCCTGCAGAATCAGGCGCCCCAGGTCGTCAAAGGTGTATTCTGCGTATCCGGAGTATCCGTTGTCGGTACGTACGCGGCCTTTGAAACTTGTGGTCGGATTATCGTTGTCGTCAAGCCTGCCGGCAAGTGAGAACACCAGACTATAACCGTCATATTCAACAGTCTTTACCAGGCCGAGGAGACCGTACTTTGCCCAGTCGGTCCTGTAGTCGTAACTCGCGGAACCCACCGCCTTGGAGATGTTGGACCCGGAGCCACCGGAAGAACAGGCGCTTAAAATACCAAGCGCCGCGGCAATAAGAAGAAATGCTTTTTTCATAATGAAGTATGATTTGATTAATCCATTCAGAAGCGGGTGGCGCCTCGGTTTTCGTAAATGCGGGCGACCTTGGAGGCCGACAGGGCCTCGCCGTCATTGCCCTTGAAAGTGACTGTGGAGATGCCAGCCCAGAACCGTGGTTTTCGTGTCCCGGGCACCCTCCTGATATGCCCTGTAGGTCATCGGAATTCCCTCCTGCTCCGGCTGTTCTACGATTCTCGCACAGGCCGAGCAAGCCGCCAGCGCAGCAGCAATAAACAATATATACCGTACTTTCATATTCGTCAGTTATTACTTAACCTGTCTTCGTATTCGACGCGTTCCAGAGTCAAATTAGAATCGTAAAAAAACCAGTTCGCCCTCACAAATCATACTATTTCTAATTATCTTGAAGGCTGACGACAATAGGCGTTAAGCACATAACAAAGAAAAAGATTATCCTCAAAACTAAGGTTTAATCCTTTTCCCCTGCAGTAGACTATTCAAGTTAAAACCAAATGACATCTTAGAACGCGTCTGCACACCGGAAGGAAGTACTATGTCTGTTACTTTTTTACAGTCATCTTTTGTCATAGAAACACTATAAACCGTCCCGACACCTTTGTACATAATTGTCACTTTACACGTTCCGCTTTGAGTCAAATTATTTAATGTAGAAGCACCATAGTAGTCAAGTATGATTGTATATTCTCCGTCTTCAGGTGAATTCCAGAAAATGTTTTCCGTTGCACCAGGGCCTCCAATTCGGTTATCAACATCAAGGAATCCCCCCGTATAATATGAATATGGTGTTTTCCAATAAATAACAGTTTCGTTAGGTTCAACCACATACAAGTCAATATCAGCATAATAATCCCACGAAAGCGTGACTTTCAATTCTCCTGCCCCACTATTCAGGACCGCAGTCCCCAGTTCAACATTTGTATAGTAGTTCCCATCCTTCCACTCGAAAAACTTAAGCCACATATCTGTACATAAATCCACATAAGATGGATAATTGGAAACCAAGGAGAACAAAGCGGCCCACGGGCCTGACAATGCCCCTACAATCACAACTTCCCCCATGTCTTTGATTTTTAGCGACATTGACTCATTTCCGTACACTAAATCAACCGCTCCGGCAGGAATATCAAATAACCACTTAGCTAAGCTTTTGAATACTTTTTGGGTCGTTGCTTCAGTCGCCCCAAGATAAACGGTTTTAGCAATATCCAATGCCAGGGTACCCACATATCCTAATACTGTTTTATTTTTGTTGAAGTTATATAAAAAGCCATCCGCTGAGAACATCCAATCAAAAACGCCCGAATCCCCAGAGCGAGTCCCAGATTCTACACCGGACTCATTTATCATCAAACTACTCCAATCTACATTTCCTTCATACTCCTTGAACATCTGAATTTCATCCTCATAAACGAAAACAATATCAACCTTGTTGCCGTTATAATTTGAGAAGACAATCGTATATTCCTCATTCCCGATACTCTTTACTAAACCATTTTCGTAGAAAGAAGCATTCATCATCGACTGACCTTCATTGTATAAAACATCTAAATACTCAATGCTACCTTCTGTATTCAGTTTAATAAAAGAAATAGAGCCCTCATTTGGATTAACCAAAGATGCATCATAATTTGTAAGGTTTTCACGATCAACAATCAGAGTTATTTCTGGCTTCGTATTGTCAACTTTTTCGCAAGAAGATAAAATGAAACAAATGTTAATCATGATAACAATCATCATGATTACCGAGCTAATGTTTGAATGGTATTTCATAATACAACATTTGTAGTAATACACGTTATTACTTCATGCTGTCAAGCATCATGAAGGTGTAGTTGATACTGGACAGGGCGAAGGGCTTGGCGGAAGGGTTGATTTTGCCGTTGGAGCCCGCCACGTTATCTTTGAAAATGAACCATACCCCGTTGAGATACATACGGTATTCCCAGGTTGTCCAGGAGCCCTCAACCATCTTGTTGTTCTTTTCAACGCCGCCCGCTGCCAGGATTTCCGCAGCGGTGCTGCTCGTGGAAAGGCCTTCGGCGGTTTTGCACTTGGGCGTATATACTGCAAATGCCTTGACTTTGTTCTCGTCGTCGCAGGCTATTTCAAGCACAACTCCGTTGCTGTCATAGCAGCTTATTTCCAACTCGCCGGTGAACTGGTTGTTGTCCCAAATCACCCTGTCGTAAAAGCCGTTATATGTGTCAGGGATAGTCAGATTGCCTGATTTCATCATACCGGCACCAGCCTTGAGGGGGCCGATTCCGTTTTTCGAGAACACGAGGCCCGCAGAGGTACTGGCGCTTGCCCTGGCTTTGGCTTCAGCTTCTTCCCTCGCTTTGGCCTCTGCCTCAGCCTTGGCCTTGGCTTCCGCTTCTGCTTTGGCACGGGCCTCCGCCTCTTCTTTCTCCTTTCTGGCAGCCAGGCCAACCTGTTTATTGACCTTTGGCGGGACCTTTGCAAGAACCTTTTCGCGATCGATGGGTCCGTTCGCCTCGAGCGCCTTAAGTAAAGCCTTGAAGTTCAATACTATATAATAGCTGCCGACAAATTCGGAACCAGACTTGGCTATGGCGCCGTCCTGCTCGATACTGCGGACATAAGCGTTATACGGAGCGTTCTTACCTTTGAAAAAATTGTCAAGCCAGTACTTGTTTTCGTGTTCTATGAGCTTGTTATCGTCATTTACGCCTTCGACACCTTCATAAAGGAGTCGGTAAAACAGCGTTTCCTTGGCGGAGATTATGACATCAGCCTTTTTGGCCGCAATGCCCTCCACCTTGAACGTAAGGATGTCTCCATCCTGCTCGACTTCCAAAATTTCAACACTGCCGGTCCTGTTCTGCTGGGCCGACAGTGTGAATGTGGAAACGACAATGGCAACTATTGCCAGCCAAATCGTTCTCATAAGAGGGTTCTCTAAAATATATCGGGAATAATGCTGGGTTTGGTCTTGATGTAAACGGTAAGGCCGGAATTGATGGCTTCCTGAATCTCTACGCCCCCCTTGCTTATCTGGCAGAGCGACAATGCTCCGCTGGAAATTTCCTTCACCTTGCCTGCTCCGATAAGCTTTGAAATCTGCTGGCCCGCAACCTCGACAATCTTGTACACATCAAAACGGTCGCCGGCTTTGAGGCCAAGGTCGCTGCCGAGTTCGACATATACTGCCTGCGCGCCCTTCTTGGGATGAGACTGGTCAATGGTCACGACTTTACCCGTCAAAGGGAATTTTTCATCCACCAGCCTCTTCATATCCTCATCTATCAGAGTGAAAGTAGAGGCAAAGGCAGATTCCGAATTTTCGGTCGAGGATCCATAGTGATGCTTTTCCTTGGTGCCTATGACCTGTCCGGTGGAAGTATCCGTAAGCGTTATGACATACAGCATTTCCGCTTTGTAGTTGTATTTCCCGTCTTTGTATTCAGATGAGCCGCTCATCGAATTTATCTTGGCGGTAACGAGAACCTCGACGTTATACTTCTGTAGTTCCTCGAGTTTAACGGCTGAAGTCGTCATTCCCAGATTTTTAACATCCAGGACATTCAGTCTCGGAGATGCTGAAAGCCCGCTTATAATCAGGCTTCGGAGGGTTTCGACACGGTTGTTGTTAACGTTCGAGCCGCCGGCCACCTCACCTACGGCGACCGTCGTTTTCTGAGCGTAAAGATTCATCGCCACGAGGGCTGCGGTAAACACCGCTAGTACTTTTTTCATAATCGCAAGATTTTAATGTTTAACAAAAAGTTTCATTTCAGTCGTCGGAGGCCAGGCGGAAGCCTGTCTTCGAGCTCGAATTGTCAGGTTTCTCCGAACCGCGGTAAGAGGTCGTAAGATAGCTCTTGTCGTCACTGCAGGCGCCGCCCCTGACCACTTTCCGGATTCCTTTGGCAGGCCCGCAAGGGTTCACCTGGGACTCCGGGGCATATTTCGACAGCCAGTCCGAGCACCACTCGGCGACATTCCCGCTCATGTCGTAAAGGCCCAGACGGTTTGGAGCCAGCGTCCCCACGGGAGAAACCGCCTCCCCCAGGACTGCGTGCCGGTCAAGCCGGCCGTCGCCCGCATGAAGGTCGGGGTCTCCGGTACCGCCGTTTCTGGCTGCATATTCCCATTCAGCCTCCGTCGGCAGCCTGAGATGAGTACCGAGACGGCCGTTGAGTTTGGTTATGAACTCTTCCACGTCATACCAGCTGACATTCTCAACGGGCAGCTGGTCACCCTGGCTTATGGAAGGATTGTTCCCCATTACTGCCTTCCACAATGCCTGGGTAACTTCTGTAGCGCCAATCTTGAACGACCTCAGGCTGACCTGGTGCGCCGGCTGGCTGTAGTTGAAGCTGTTTGCCGGTTTCTTTACCATCGAGCCCATTTTGAACTTGCCGCCGGGCACGTGCACCATCTCATATGAGATGCCGTCAATATACACGCTTCCCTCAGGCTTCAGGCGCAAGAAAAGCTCTCCTTTTCGACGCAACTGTATGGTGAAGGCTGTCTTTTCTTCGTTGTAGCCCGGTGCCTTGAGCGTAAGCAGATGCTCTCCCTCCGGACCTTCATACACAAAAGGGAGAATGCTGCTGAGCTTTTCGCCGTCGACATATACGTCCACGTCTTGAACCTGGGACTTGATTTCCATTCTCCCGGTAGGGCCGGCAGCAACAATTCTGGGGACTTCAACCTGCATGATGTAGGTCACCTTCTTGCTCAGCCGTGGGAATTCGTATCGAAGCGGAAGATACTTCTTGCTCTTGACATTCAGCCAGGTTGCCCCTTCAACCATATATAGCCACCACTCGCCGTCCTTGTATTCCGATTTTACTATGCTACCCTCAAAAGTCACGTCTTTCAGCACAAGACCCAGTTTGATAAGGGCGCACGGGATTCCGTTCAAATCCTTCACCTCGTATTTGACGGCGGAAATATCCATCACGTCGGCCTGAAAAGACTTTACGGTCAGCTCCTGCGCAAAGCAAGGCGCAGCACCGGCACACAAAAGCAACAGGCACAACAGTATTCTGCTCTTGACCTCCATGGAGTCAGTTCTAAATCTTAAAATTCTCCAGCGTAAAAATTTCTCCTGATGGAGTTTCTATCGGCTGCCAGGTACGCACGTGAATCTTCGGAGCGTCCTCGTCCGAAAAATCCCAGACCAGAAAGAGAATCCCCTCGTCGCTGTAATTGCTGGAGTTCCAGTGTTGTGTCAGGGTAACTCCGTAATAATTCGGCTTCGAGCCATGTTTCAGCACCTTAATATCGTCAAATACTACGTTGATATAGCTGTTGCGGTCGAAACATTTTTTTAGGTTTGCAAGATACTGGGCCTTACTTTGCCGCGTGTATTCTATTTCCGGGGGAAGAGGGACTTCACTTTTAACTCGCTTAATTACTTTACCGGTAATGATAAGGGCGTCGTCACTGAATACGGCATCCATGAAAATAATATTCTTCTGATTATATGCCGTCCTGAACTGCTCCAGGTAATGCAGAATCTGCATACGCTGGTCAAAGTCCTCCACTTTTGTCCCCTCGCGGAAAATCTGCATATACTGATTCTGCTCTATCGCAAAGTTGAAATCCGTGATTTTCCCGTAGGGGCTGAACTCTATGCACACTTCCTGGGTCTTGCTCCCCATATAAGAATCATCCAGCGGAAACAGTTCCACCTCGATGTTTCTCAGTTCATAACCTCTGAGACGGCCTCCGGAGGTGAGTCTCAATGCCTTGGTAATGATATCGTCGTCGAAAGTACGGAATCGCGCGGTATTCCACAGCTGCGCGATGCTGAACGACGCCATATCATCAATTTCGATTCCGCTGAAGTTCACGGGCTGTCCGGACGAGGCCGCACGGTTCACGGCTGTAAGCAGAGCCGACGCCTGATATTCCATTTTTGCCTTGAGAGACGGATCCGAGATTCCGTCGGAAATTTCAAAATCCACGTTTCCCCACATTGTCACCGGGGCAAGAAGAACGGCGAGAATTATCAGAATCTTATTTCGCAACATATCTTTCACTATTATTTGTTTGTATAAAGAGTAAACCAGATGAGTTCGTAACCATTGTATGAGTCAAGACTTGCCGTAGCTCCCGAGCGGAAATCAGTCCTGATTCCGCCGGGACCGAGAACAGTCACCAGCTTCCCGGATGAGTCGCCCACCAGCCAGAATGCCTTGCTCACATCCTTGCACTCGGCATAACGTCCGAATCTCTTTACCTGAAACTCCTGTTTCATTCTCGGCAGTTTACCTCTTGCCTCCGCAAAGGAAGACGACGACAGGAGCTCGTCTATCACTTTCCGCTGCCAGGCTTCAGGCAGCATACCGGATGCTGAGCTTGACGTCACCTTTACTGAGGCAGGTTCCGACTTCTTGGGCTCAGCCGGGGCGGGAACCGGAGGGGCGGGAGGCGCAGGACGTTCCACGGGCGTTCCCTGAACGGGCACCGGAGGCTGGTTCTGAACCCGGGGCTCTTCCTGAACCGGAGCCTTCGCCGGCTCTGTCCCGGGCTTGGATGCGAGGCCGGAGACTTCGGCTTTCATGAAGTACACAAATACTTTCGTCTTGTCTCCACGGTTGAGCTGGATGGAATCACATTGTGCCAGGACATTACTCTCTCCGTAATAATCCCCACCAATGCCGTTCTCTACGGCATAGTCCTTCGCGTAATTGACAAGCAGCGACTTTGCAAGTTCATACGCATCGGAGGCCTCGGGCATCGTGGACTCCGCATAGATATAACGGCTGTCACGCTTGATTTCATTGATTCTCTTAGCCCCCTGACCGCACAGCGGCAAGGCGGGAAGAATCATCACGAGCAAAGCGATAATGTTTTTTGTTTTCATTTTCTATGATTTGGTTTCTTCGAAAAGATAACGCAGACTGTGCAGGGGGATGTAAGGAATCAGACGGCACTGCAATTCACCCTCGCCGCTCCTGAGAGCATCGAGCGGCGCCCAGATACGCATAACGTGGTCATATCCGCAAGCTTCGTTGTGCATTACAAGTTCCCCGGTAATGATACCGCCGTCGGACGAATCCATCCCCCAGTACGGAACGCAGCCGCTTTCAAAGCAGAACGACAGCCACTTGTCGAGTCCAACCTTGAAATACGACGACTTAAGGCCGTACATCCTCAACTTGACGTTAAGCGTAAAACTGTTGTCTATTCCGCCGCCGGTAAACAGGTTTGCAGTGTATTCCTTCAGCGAATCCGGATTTGACATCAGCGAAACACCTTCTCCGGAGCCTGCTTCATAGTACCTGGCTGAAGACAACTCCTCAAGGTAGCAGAAACCGCCGTCAAGCACTATAATGCTGTCCTTCACGTGTCCTGAATCAAGCTTGGGGAGCTCCGGCAGTGGCAAGGCCCCGGCCGCCATTATTTCCGACGGGAGGGCATCCTCGTTCTCAATCATGGTCCGGCCCGAAATCAACTGCCAGTCTATCGGGAAGACGAGCATCCCCGCGCCCGCGCTTCCGCCTTCCCAGCGGAAGCAGTATCGCCGACCCATGATGTTCTCAAGGGAGGACGACACGGCCGTAATATCCGGGCAGAATGAATCGAGCATGGCGTTCAGGCTGCCCTTCTGAAAGTCCACGCCGTCTTCAAACATCCTTACGGCCATGCTGCGCTCCTTGTCAAGTTCCAGCATCAGTTCCAGGGGATAGCGCTCAATGAACTCCGCAACCGGCCTGGGGTATGCCTGCATTTCTTCCGCACTGAACATGCTGAAGCCTATGTGCCGCACTTCTCCGCCGCACTTATACACATTAAGCGGATAGCCCGACCATTTCAAGGAGCGATAATGAAAGCCGTCTTCCATTGCTTCTATGGTGTCAGCGATATCCAACGCCTGCGCCATCTTCTCCAACAGGGAAGAATGACAATGAAGGCCCAGGACGGCAACGAGCAACAGAAGCGGCCGCATAATCATCAGATTCCGATATTTATGACTTCCTGCTCTCCGGTGTAATATTTTATGACGCCGTAAACCAGACTGCCGTTCACGAACTTGCAGTTAACTATCTGGTCTCCGGGGCGCACGCGCTTGTACTCATTGCGGCCGTTTTTCAGGTCTATGGTATGATACTGCGTCACCTCGACCACGCCCTGTATTCCGTGAGGACGGCGATTCTTTATAGGGCCTTTGTAGCGTCCCCATCCAAGCTCAATCGGCGGGTCGTCGACTACCGGCTTGGCAGCGACTGTCAGTTTATAAGATGCAGAGGCAGGAGACTGCTTCTTGCTTCCGGCAAAGGTGGCGCTTATGGTGGTCTCGCCCTTGGCTACGGGAGTGACTACACCGTCCTGCGATATTTGGGCTACGCTCTCGTCGGATGAAGAGAACTCTATTTCAAGGCCTTCCGGCGATACTGCAAGCGTAGGGAACTTAGCCTCTTTACCGAGTGTACACGATGCTTCCGGAGATGACCAGCCGATAATAGTCGGGGCAGGAGACTTGGTTTCGAAAACGCCGGCTTTAATCAGCCCGAAAGCTCCACCGCCAATAATGGCCGCAGCGGCGCATATTATTGCGACAGGCTTCCAGGTGGGTTGTTTCTTCGTGATTTCTTCCAACTCTCTTCCGCAAACCGGGCACAGATACTTACCGTCGGTTTCTTCGAGTTCGTGTTCTTTAAGTATCAGCTCGGCATCTGCATTCTTGCAGTTTGCGTAGTTAACGCATTTGAATTCTTTTTCCATATCTCTAAAGTATTTCAAGTATTGAAAGCGCCTGCTCGCCGGCCTTCTCGAAAGCCTTGTATTCCACGGTTCCGGCATTACCTCCGCATTCCGCGAGAAGTTCCGTCCCCACCAGTTTCTGAATCACGGGCAGCAGCTCTTTGCGCTTTACCACATTCAGCCACTGCTCTTTCATTTGCTTCTCCACTTTTTCTTTGAGGTCTTCGCAGAAGCCTTCGGTAAAAGCCTCGCCGAATCCTATTCCCGAGAATGTATCCGCAAGCGGCTCAAGCACTTCGCGGCCGCTCACCTTATTGATTGATACTGTTCCGTATGCGAATTTACCGGTGCCGTCTTCTTTGTCTGCATACTTGAGCAAACCCATGGCATAGGCAATAATAAGGTACGGCGTGTATTCCTCCCTGAGCTTTGATTTTGGTTTCTCGGGGGCAATGACAAGGCTCGGAAGCCCTTCTCCGCCATATCCTTCTCCATAAAGGATTACGTTGTTCTTGCGCACTTCGGTCTCTGACATGAACGGCGTGACCGTCGTGAGCAAATCAAGCTTGTCCTTATAGAAAGTAAGATTATGAAGGACCCTGAACGGGAAGCTGTATATGACCGACAGCACTGTTATCTCATTCAGCCTGTCACCTGACATATCCACCTTTACCGGGATACTGGAATCTGTTGCGGCCTCCAGGGCTTGTTTCAGGTTCTCGGCAAATTTCTGAACCTTCTCGTTACCTTCAACCCTCGGCATATTGACAAGGACGCGGCGGCAAAAATAAGTTTTTCCCATATCCGCGGCTGTCGGGTTATTGTTGTTGACGGTTTTTATCACCTCGGAGGCATTGAACCTGGCAAGGACTCCGCTCTCGGATATGATTTTGGAAGCAAAGGACTTCATTTCTTCGGCGGAAGAGTATTTTTCGCTCAGCTGCTCAAGAATATTGCGGTTGATAAGTTTATCTCCAGCGTCAATCAGAGTATTGTCGTGAATGGATATAACCTTCTCGCGCACAGTCTTTTCAAAGATTTCATCAAGGGCATCCTGATCCACGGCTGCATTCGCCCGGGCAAAGGTCTTCTCGCTTCCTATGAGCTTCAGGATTTCCTGGCGGAAAGCCGTTGAAATATTATCCTGGTTCTTCCTGTTATGAATCATTGACTGAGTGAACGCCTTCACCTTGGGCTGGTCGTAGTAGCGGATGACGGTACCTTCAAGACTGTCGGTATCGACTTCGTCATTGCAAAGGGAGCCAAGATGTCTTCCGCTTTCTTCAATGGCGTCGTTCACCGTAGCAACGAACCTTTCCATACGGGAGCGGAGATTATTCTCCAAGCCCACGAGCACCTTAAGAAGGTCTATCGCAAACCCTGCGGCCTCGACTTCCGTACGGCGCAGGCATATCTTCTGCATTATTTCCGCATAGGCGGCCAGCATCTGCTTCCCCTTGAGGCCACGGATTATGAGTCCTGCCTCATTATATTCCCTGGCCTTGGCCTGACGGTCCTGCTCAAGTTTGTCAAGAAGCTGGCGCAGCTTTACCGACTTGTCTTCGTATTCCTTTATCTTGCTCTGGGTTTCGGCAATAATGGCATCGCTGAGTTCAATCAGGTTGAAAAGTGCAAACGTCCCGTTCGCCCACTTGTCGAAGATGTCGGCCTCCATTCTCTGGATAATCTCGGAGGCGATTTTTTCACGGGCTTCTTTCTTGCCGGCAAAGAATTCGGCGACTCCCGCACCCCGGAACCCTGACTGTATGCCCTTGGCACAAAGCTCGTTCAGCTTCGCTATTGGTTGGGATGTGGCCTGTGCGTCCTCAAGCCACCTGGGGACAACCTTCGCCCAATATTCCCTGAATTCTCCCCACCTGCCCTCGTCTGAAGGCAGCACGGGTATTTCCAAAGTCAGGTGCTTGTCCGAGAATCTCCAGTTCTCAAGAGGATTGCCAAGCTTTTTGTCACGACCTTTCACGTAATCGGACCAGTCGAAGTTGACTGGAGCGTCTCGGAATCCTATATCGTCGTTCCAATTATTATAACGAAGCTTTAAAAGTGCCTGATATCCAAGGGAGTATGTAAAGTATTCCTTGATTTCTTCCTCGGGAATGACGACTCTTTTTATACCGAAGGTGCCCACTGTTCTGGTACGGTACGGAACCAGGGCTCCGCCCTTGGCCTTCTCGTACATCTCATTTGGAGCCGTTATGTTCTCGAAAGTCGTGCTCCTTATGAAATCTCCAGTAGTAACGTCATTATACTCAAGGAAAACTCTAACGAAAACAAAATCTGAAACAAGTTTAGGAAGCTCGTGGAGCGATTCCAAGGTGATTCCCTTCTCGTTCTCGTTGGTATAAACCATTATACCGTCGGCAATCTTGCCGACTCCGTTGAACTCCATCCTTCCGGTTGGAGACATGCCGGTTACATCATAAGGCTTCCAGGACCTGGTGAGAAGACCGTTGAGCTCGCTCAAGGCTGCATATCCGTTGGCGTGGTAACGCCCGGCGTCCCATCCGGCAGGGGAAGGGACTTCGGGAATCATGCAGTATGCAACGATATTGGTGCCTGTAGATTTTCCTCCCTGAAGGGAATGATATTCTTCCTTGAATGCATCGATCATCCTGGTCTGGACCACCACATCCACAATCGAACCGGAACCTGTGCCCCCGGCAAGACCGCCGAAAATATGGATACACGTCCCGTTGGCATTGCTTATCCCATTCACACGGGCATAAACATTCTCTATTGCTGAACGGTACATCGACACGTTTGCACCGAACAGTATTCTTCCGGCACGGCGCTGCTGCCCGGCGGCAACGCCAAGGGAGCCGATGCTCTTCTGCATCACTTCTGCATCTCCAACCACTCCCTTCAGTCCGGGATAGCTCGCAGGAGACGCAAAAACCTGCTCCAATTTTATACCTTTTATATACAAGAATTCGTTTGCGTTGAACTGGGCGTTCTCCCCGTGTACATACCAGCTTTTGTCGCCGGGATGCATCATCTCATCCGTCGTGTCGACATAAAGGAATCCTATTGGCAGCTTTGTCCTCTCTTCAGGAGTAAACTCTTCGAATAGGCGCTTCTTGAAAGCCTTGAGCACTTTGCCACCGGTTCCGCCCAATCCTACAAGGATGTGATTTTCTTTTAACTGCATATTCTTGAACCTATTAATTGATTATTGTTTACAGACTGTCCAATTCGTCATCGCCGAAACCCTGATAAGCATCAAAATCGTCGCCGCCGGAAGAGTATGAAGGCCTCTTTGGGCGGACTGCCAGAAGGAAAAACAGGAAGGCCAGGGCCGTGACAACAGCCCCTGCGATACCCCAGCCTTGCATTTCAGAAGCAAGCCGGTACTGCTTTTCGGCATAGATTCCGGTAAGGAGACCCGCTGCTCCGGCAGTATCAATTCCAAGTCCGGCATTTCCAATGGCTTCGCCGATATCGGATACGAGACTCGCTCCGGCATCGGCCCTGGCCTTCAGCTCAATTCCTTTCCAGAAAAAAGTAAGTGAGAACGAGGCAAGGATGAGCGCTGCGAGCAATGCCAGCCCGTGAACGGGCGTAAGCCTGAATTTAGATGTCAGGAAAATGACTGCGGCAAATACCAGCCCCAGAAGGGCCAGTGCGCAAAGAATCGATTTCAGGACAATCATCTCCTGCCTTCTATCCGCGGCGGCCCGGGCGGAAACCAATATTAACGACAAAAGTGTGAGCCACCTTAGCCTATTTCCCTCGGTAGGCTCTGGACTGCCTGATAGAAAGAAAAGGGTATATGACTCACACTTGCCTTATGACGAATTGTCACAAAAAGCCAGGTGAGCGCCTGCTCTTTCCGTTTCTATCGAAGAATTGTCCAGATTCACCGAGACGGACAAGCTAAACGCTTTCGTATGTGCGCTCCCCGCGGGAGTGCACAAATATAACATTTTTTTCGCAATAATGTTTTTATCGTTATTTTAGCATCACATCGACGATTCGTATGACATCACAAGTTTCGGCATATACTTCCAGGCAGATACACTTTGCGACGCTTGCCATTGGTGCCACTGCAAAGCAAATGGGCGTATCTTCCACCGAAGTGTTCAACAGGCTCAAGCGCCACGACCTTATAAAGAAGCTGCTTTTCGACTGCTACGACACACTTCACGCAGAAAGCATCGAGGGCGTAGTCTGGAACGTCATGACGGCCCTTGAAAACTGGGAAAAAAAGGAGGGAGCAAGTAAATGAAAGATCAGGTTCTGTGGCGGAAAACCGCCCGCATAGTTTCACTGCTGGCCGACAGGCTCAGTATCGATCCGGAAAGGGCTATGTCTCTCTTCTACAACTCCCGTACATACTCGCTCTTCACCAATCCTGACAGCGGCCTTCAGCTCCGGAGCGACGAATACATCCTGAACGACCTCCTCCGGGAATTGGAAGTCTAATACGCACTTTGCGTTTCAAATTTTGCGTAATTTAACACAAAATTATTTAGCGCTAAATAATTGAATTCAGGGAGCGGAGGTCGGACTCGAGCTGGAGGCGGAGGGAGTCGAGAGAGTCGAAGCGGCGCTCGTCGCGGATGCGGGCGACGAATTCGACGGTGATGTCGAGGCCGTAAATCATCTCGTCGAAGCCCAGGATGTGGGTTTCGATTGTGCAGGCTCCGCCGCCCACGGTGGGGCGCACGCCTATGTTGGTAAGGCCCCTGAAGCAGCGTGAGCACGGCTCCTGCAGAAGCGCAGCTCCGGCAAGTACAGGGTGCTCAGAGACGGCAGCACCGCCACCGGACGCTCCGGAAACGCCGTCCGCTTCACAACCACCACTGATGATTGCAGCACCAACACCGCCGCCAGCCGCAAAGCCTGAAGAAGCTGCAGCTCCCATATACACCCGTGTTTCATAAACGCCGTTGCGGGGGATGCACATAAGGGGCTCGTAGAGCTGCATATTGGCCGTCGGGAAGCCTATGGTGCGGCCGATGTGGTTACCCTCGACCACTACGCCGTGCAGCCTGTAAGGGCGGCCGAGCAGTTCAGCGGCCCAGACCGCGTCGCCGTCTTCGAGAGCCGTCCTTATGCGGCTCGACGACACGGGCGAGCCTCCGCAGAGCACCGGAGGGGTTATCACGGCGTCGATTCCAAGCGATGCGGCCTCTCGGGCTATTTCCTCCGGGCCGGAGCGGTCGGAGCCGAAGCGCGTGTCGTAGCCGAGCACGAGGGCCGAGGCGCCGAAGCGGCTGCGGAGCATCTCCACGTAGCCACTGGCCGGAAGAGAAGCGAATTCCCTTGAAAACCGGACTGTCTCGACCCGCGTCACCCCGAGCTCCCGCAGGGCGGATTCGCGCTCGCTGCGCGAGCTCAGGTAGCGGAGCGAGGGCGCGTCGCTCTGGAGCACGGCTCTCGGATGGGGCCAGAAAGTCACGACGACACTCTCCTCACCGCGGCGCGACGCTTCGGAGAGGAGAGTATCTATAACAAGACGGTGCCCGGGATGGACACCGTCGAAAAAGCCTGTGGCTATTACAGCCATTTGACGAGCGGGAAGTCCTGGCGGTGAGGAAGTGCCTCGTTGCGGGCATAGATACGGATGCCCACCTGATCCATACCGGTCTTGTCGGGCTCCACCGTCATTGCGTAGCGGGCTATGCCGTCGGAGTACTCGACGAGCTCGTACTGCTGGATTTCCTGGATGTGGAGTGCGCCCTTGGCATCGCTGGTGGCGAGAAGCATCTCCACGCCTATGTCCTCAGGACGAAGGCGGCCGAGGTCAAGCACGACGTCGCCCTTGATGGGGTCTTCCTTCGATACGATGTAGGAAGCGTCGGGCTGCTTGCACGACACCACGCGGATGTTGTTCCACTCCGAAACCATCTTCTCCTTCCAGGCGGCGATGTCCTTCGCAACCTTGTTGCCGTCGGCAGACAGGCGGCGGTAGCGCTCGCTCTGGGGAATGTAGTACTGGTTGCAGTAGTCGGTGAGCATACGGTTGGTGGTGAAGTTGCTGGCCACCTTGGCGATGGTGTTCTTGATGTAACCGACCCACTCCTTGGAGATGTGGTTGCGGTCGCTGTAGTTGTAGAAGGCGGGAGCTATCTCGTTCTCGATGATGGCGTAGATGGTGGCCGCGTCGAGCTCGTTCTGATAGTGCTGGTCGTCGTAGGTACGCTCCATCGGGAGGGCCCATCCGGCATCCTCCTGATAGCCTTCGACCCACCAGCCGTCGAGCACCGAGAAATGCATTACGCCGTTCATGGCGGCCTTCTCGCCGGAGGTTCCGGAGGCTTCGAGGGGGCGCGTAGGGTTGTTGAGCCACACGTCGACGCCCTGCACGAGGCGCTTGGCAAGCGTGATGTCGTATCCGGGCACGAAGATGATGCGGCCGAGGAAGCGCTCCTGCTTCGAGATTTCGATAATCTGCTTGATGAGGTCCTGGCCCATTCCGTCGGCCGGATGGGCCTTGCCTGCGAACACGAACTGCACGGGGTGCTCGGGGTTGTTCACGATGGCCGCGAGGCGGTCGAGGTCGCTGAAGAGCAGGGTTGCGCGCTTGTAGGTGGCGAAGCGGCGGGCAAAGCCTATGGTGAGGTTCTCGGGACGGAAGGTCTCGCTGATTCTCACTATCTCGCGGGGAGTGTAGAAACTGCAGATGGAAGGGTCGGAGAGACGCTCGGAAATAGATTTCACGAGGTCCTGCTTGAGGAGCTTGCGCACCGACCAGATTTCGTCGTCGCTCACCTTGTAGATGCGGTCGAAGCAGCTCTTGTCGTAGTGGCTGGTGCGGAACTCGGGGCCGAACACCTTGTAGTGCACGGCCTTCCATTCCTTGGCCGCCCAGGTGGGATAGTGGACGCCGTTGGTGACGTAGCTGATGTGCAGTTCCTCGGGGAGGTAGCCCGGATACATATCCTTGAAGATGTCCTGGCTCACCTTGCCGTGAAGCATGGACACGCCGTTCACGTTCTGGCTCATATTGGCCGCGAGCACGCTCATCGAGAACTTCTCGCCCTGGTTGTTGGGATGAATCCGTCCCAGGCCCACGAAGGAGCTCCAGTCGATGCCGAAGCGTTGCGCATAGTGGCCGAGGTACTTGCCAAGCATACCTTCGTCGAAGAAGTCGTGACCTGCCGGCACGGGCGTGTGGGTGGTGAAGAGGCCGCTGGAGCGGATGAGCTCGATGGACTCGTCGTAACCCAGATGCTGCTCCTGCATGTACTCGCGGAGGCGCTCGAGGCCGGCGAAGGCGGCGTGACCTTCATTATAATGGTATATGGTGGGGTTGAGGCCGAGAGCGCGAATGGCCCTCACACCGCCGATTCCGAGCAGGATTTCCTGCTTGAGACGGTTCTCCCAGTCGCCGCCGTAGAGCTGGTGCGTGACCTGGCGGTCTTCGGGGATGTTGGCCTCAAAGTCGGTGTCGAGGAGGTAGAGGTCGGTGCGGCCCACGGCGATCTTCCAGATACGGGCAGTCATCTCGCGGCCGGGCATCGCCATCTTCACCGTAACCCAGGCTCCGTTCTCGTCGAGCACGGGCTCGGCAGGAATCTTCAGGAAGTCCTGGCCGTTG
>JAFSVP010000100.1 GCA_017444905.1 Bacteroidales bacterium | reverse complement strand
TCTTCGGAGCGTACTGGGATTTCGTAATCTGGCAGTTGTTGAGGTCGTAGGCCCTGAACTGATACGACCAGTCCTTGCCCACGGGCTTGTACACCGACTTTACGGACGAAGCGGTATTGTCCATCACGAGATAGCCCGCAGGCGTACCGTCGGTGCTGATATTTGTATAGTAATTGGTGTATTTCCCAGTCCACCACCAGGTGGCGCAGATTGCGCCGACGTTCTGTTCGCGGGCGGTGTCGGAGAAGTAATTTGTATAGCGACAGTGGGTATGTCCGCTGACTATCTCAACCTGCCTGGAACCGGCATAGTTGAGGATGGCGCTCAGGTCGCTCTGGGGCATATTGTAGTTATACCAGACATCAGAGTGAGTGTCGTCGGGAAGATAGGGACGCGTGGTGAACTGGCAGTGTACGCCCACTACGATGCGGCAGTCGGAGGGTGCGTTCTGAAGGTCAGCCTTCAGCCACTGAAGTTCGTCGGTGGTGAACTTGCAGGTTACGCTCAGGTCGCCTATCACGCCCTGTGAGGCGCCCTTGTTGCCGAACACACTGTCGTCCATCATAATATAATGGACCTTGCCGTAATTGAAAGAATAATAGCAGGGGCCGAATGCGTCGCGGAAAGGCTGCTCCGCGCCGAAGTCGTCGGCGATGTAAGGGTCGTTGTCGTGGTTGCCCGGGATGACGAGTATAGGGATGTCGAAGCCGGCGAGCTCGTCCCTATAGGTCCACGGAGTATAAAGATTGCTGTACCAGAACTGGTCCCAGGAGCTGTCGCCGAGGCACAGCGCGATGAGCGGACGCCCCGACGACTTCGCCGCCGTCTGCTCAGAGCCCAGCTCGGCCTTGAAACCAGCACGGAACTGCTGCACGTCGTCGCTCGTGCGGTTCGCAAGGTGACAGTCGGTAAACACTATCGCCCGGTGGGTTTCGGCATTGAATGGCTCCACCACGAAGTTGTTCATCTCGAACACGCTCTTGTCGGAGCCAACCCTGCGGAAGAACTGAGGAGTGCTGCGGTTCACGGCTACCATATAGCCCTGAGGCTGGGATATCATCACATAGCCGTACTTGCGCGCCGAATTGATGTAATACTGACCCGAGGCGTCGGTCTTTACAGTGCGCACCCCGTCGGACACGCTCACTCCCTTGAGAGGGTTGCCGGAGTTGTCAACCACCCTGCCGTACATGGTGTAGCCCGTCTTCTGGGGTACGGCGTGAGTGTCTATCACGTCGATGAACGTAGTACCCGGTGTCCAGGTGCTGCCGTTCACCGTGAGGCTTACCTTGTACATACCGCCGATGAAGCCGGGAATGGCGGTAAAAGCAGTCCCTTCCACCCCGTCGGACGAAGTAACGTATGCAGTGTATGTCTTCGACGCGTCCGCCCTCGAAGTAAAAGTAATCTTGTCGCCCGCCTTCGCTCCCTTGTACTGGAGAATGGTAGGCTCGTTGAAGTTCCAGCTGAAGCTCGTACCTACGCTCGTAAGAGTCGTAATGTTGGGAAGTGTCGATACCGAGAATACGAATTCGGGCATGGTCAGCACCGATGAACGAACCACCTTGTTCAGCGACGAGGCCGGCGCGCTCTTCGTCATTCCGCCCGACGCGTTGTCGTACAGCGACACCTTGAAGCCCGATGCAAGGGCTCCAGCAGGCACTACGAAATAGAATGGAGTTGCCGTAGTAGTGTTCAGCTGCACGGGACTTGCGCAGCTGAGCGTAAGCGTGCGGTGCGACTCGTCGCCCTCAGAACTGAAATCCAGAACAGGGGCGTCGGTGTAGTCCATCGACACCGACGCCTCGCCCCACAGGGGCTCCGCGGCGTTGCTCGTGATTCGTATCTGCGACACCTTCACCGAACCCTTCAGGCGCAGAACCACCAAACCGCACAGATTCTTGAAATCAAGAGTCCCGGGGTTCGACGACCAGGCCACAGAAGGGTTCGCGCCGGAGGCGAAGCCGCCGGAAACATAGGTCTGGGTCGAAGGAAGGCTGAGAATTAGAGAACCGTCCTCGAGACGCACTCCGGCTGATGCCGGATACACCGCACAGTACGGCGCCGTGCCGGAGAGCGTCCCGGTGAAGGTCCCCGATGACTTCCCGGCCGACGAGTCGTCAAGATAGAACGGGGACCCCTCGGGCTTCTCGCCCGTGTATACCTTTATCGCGTCGCCAGCGCTCCATAGCACCGAACCCGACGAAAAGCTCGTCCTGCTCTCCGGAAGCGAGGCCTGCTCAAGGCTCGCCGTTATCCTGTCGCTCCCCTCCGGAAGGACGGGGGCCGACTCGGGGCTCTCCTCCTTCCGGCAGGCAACACCCGCCAGAAGAATCAGGGAACCCAGTATAAAATACCTGAAAGTCATCGTGAAAGATTAGAGTTAAATAATTAAAACGAACTGCTTACTCGCCGAACACGGTGTTGAACACCACGCCGGGATTGAGGTTGAGGTAACCTCCGTTGTAAGCGTGTACGTAATCGGTGTAGTTGGAAGAGGTGAGAACGGTGCTGTTGACCTGACCCTTAACCTTGATGGGGCTCCCGGCGGTTCCGACGTCGAACTTTTTGCCCTGATCAGCAGCGGCCTTCTTGTCGCGGTCAATCATACCGATAATCATCGAAGCAGCCTTGCAGCCTCCGGCAATCTGGATTTTGCAGTTAACCGAGTTGCCCGTAAAGGTAATGTCGGTATTACCCGTGGCGCCCACGAGGCCGCCCGCACCTGCCTGACTGGTGTAGTTGATGATTACACCACCTTCTTCCTTGGTGCCGTTTGCAATCAGGACGTCGCTCTGCACGAGACCGGTGTTCTTGCATCCGGTGACGGAATGGAAGTTGAGGAAGCCCATAAGACCGCCTACACTGGAAGTAGTGGCGCCGCTCCTGAGATAAACATGTCCGGTATTGGTGCAGTCCTGCAGATGGCCTGTACCACCAGTAATGCCTCCCATACGAACCTTGCCGTAGCCGTCAAAGGTAATGGCTCCGCTGTTGGTGCAGCTCTTGGTAACACCCTTGTTATCAGCATTCTCGCTACCCGGCCAGGCGGAAATACCCGCAAGGCAGCTGTTCGACTTGGAAGCATCGAGGGTAAGGTATACCGCAGCGTCGTTTACGCAATTCTCAAGGTTGAGGCCGTTCTTGTTGGTAGCCTGGTATGCACCGCCTGTAACACCGCCTACAGAAATCACCACGTTCTTGCTAACCGCGGCATTGTGCTCGGAAGATGCAAAATATCCCGTTACGGGGCCGTGGTTCTCACATCCCGTGAGCTTGCCGGTAGCGGAGGAGATAACGCCGGCCGCGTTGTGCCTTCCGGCAGTGGTCTCGGTGCTGTTCTCGATCTTGGCAAGGGTGGAAGAAACTGCGCCGTAATTCTTGCAGCCGTTCATCTTGCTGGCGCTGGAAGCGCCGTAAGATACGAGGCCGGCGGCCGAGGATACGACCATTCCGGAAATCTGGCCGAGCGAAAGGGGCGAGCCCTGGTTGTAGCCCGCACGGAGGATAACGTCGCCGTTGTTGGTGCAGTTGTCCATGGTCTGGCTGATGTAACCGGTGATGCCGGAAGCCATTGCTGCGCGGAAATATCCGTCAGCAGCGCTCTCTGCACTTTCGAAGGCAGCCGTAATGACACCGCTGTTCTCGCAGTTCTCGGTCTTGCCGGCGGCGTAGGAAACTACGCCCGCCACGGAAACGAGTCCGGTACAGAAAGGAACACGGAAAGTAACGTCTCCGGTGTTTGCGCAGCCGGAGGCGGTAGCCATCACCTGAAGGGCACCGAGTACGCCGCCGATATGCCAGCTGTTGGTGGAGACATCGTCTGACTCGACTTCAAAGGTGATATTTCCGTGGTTCTCGCAGCCGGAAGCGATGGTAACGTCTTCAACGGTTGACTTGACAAGACCGGCAACGCCGCCGAACCAGAGGGTCCTGGCCTTGACGTCGCGCACTCCGCTGAAGAGGAAGTCGCCATTGTTGACGCACTGGTCGAGCGTGGAAGCCACGAGCGAAGAACCTACGATAATGCCGTAGAAGGACGAAGTGGCGACGTCGGTGTAACAATACTGATACATATATGCAGGAGCATTGTTGACGACGTTGCTTATCATACCGTTGTTGCGGCAGACCACGAAACCGAAGTGCTCGTATCCGCTGGGGAAGGTAAGCTCACAGCTCGAATCAATCGTAAGGTCGCTCAGGACGGCGCTGCTCTGCAGCTCGACGATGAGGGGCGAGGATGCTTTCCAGTTCTTGATGCTGTGTCCGAGTCCGTCGAAGGTACCGGCAAAGCTTGCCGCAGGGATGAAGTTGGAGTAGGCGGACATATTGATGTCGGCTTCTAGCGAGACCACGTCCTCGGCAGAGTATGAAGCAGCTGCGAGAGCCCAGTCCTGAAGCTGCTTGGCGTTGGTGATGGAAAGGCCGGCCCAGGTCAGTCCGCTGAGGACGTCGCCGAAGTCGAGGCAGCCGCTGCGGCTGAGGAGGGCGGTCTTGGAGGAAGACTTGCCTCCGCGGTCGTCACCGCCTGCAACGGCGATGTTGACGCCCTTGAGCTCGGCGGGAAGGACGGCGGCGTAGTAGTCGCCCGCTTCGAAACCGGCTGCTGAAACGAGGCTCACTGCGGATGCGGTACCGGTGGTACTGGCCTCCGCGGTCGAGCAGTCTACGGTAGCAGTGCCTGCAATACCTGCGGCATCAAGGCCGGAGAAGGTAATCTTGTCGGCACCTGCCGCGGAAAGGGTGAGCTTGGCGAGTGCGGTCGCATTCTTGAACGAAAGGTTATTGCCGTCAGCCTTGCACACGGCCACGAGGGCTTCGGGGCAGACTTTGGCGCCGGCGGGAATGAGCTGCTCGGCGGGGACGGTGACGTTCACGGTAGCCTCAGCCTTGTCGGTGGGGGCGGTGAATGAAACTGCGGCCGACGCGGGATACACCGCATAGAAAGTGTCGGACTCAGCGTTGACGGTTCCGGAGAACCAGCCCTTAGTACTGCCCGCTCCGCCCGTGAGGGTGAAGACGGTGGGAGTGGAATAGTCGGCGCTTTCGTAAACGGCAATCTGGTCACCTTCGCTCCAGACTACTGAAAGGCCGGAAAGGCTGGCCTTGGTGAGAGCCGGGATGTCGGCGCTGAAGCGCATCTCGATACGTTCTCCGCATGCGGCGGGGACTTCAGCCTTTTCCTTGGTACAGGAAACGGCGGCAACGGCAAGCAGGGCGGCCGAAAGAATCAAAAATAACTTTTTCATCATTCAGTCCTCCTTTTTACCATTCAAATGTTCCGAGGTCGTTGTAACCTTCGGTTTCGGCTCCGGTGCTCTCGCATAGGAAAGAAGTCCTGAGCGTGGAGACCTCGCAGTCGGGTGCGGCATAGGCCGCGTTGTTAAAAATAAACATAACTATACTTGAATAATACTAGTTGCCGAAAACTACGTTGAAGGAAATGTTAGAATTCACGAGGTTGAAATCGGGACGGCGGATAAAGTTCTCGAAGTTGGCAGCGGTAAGCGTAGTACCGTTGAAACTTCCCTGAACCTTGAGGGGACTTGCCTCGGTTCCCATTTCGAGCTTGGTGGCAGTGGCCTTGTTCTGGCCTATGACGCCGACGAGCAGCGAGGCCGCCGAGCCTTCGGGAACGATGACCGCACAGTCAACCTTGCATCCCGAGAACACCTGGGCGGTGTTGCCGAGAGCGCCGGCGATACCGCCGATGCCACCCGCGGCTGAAGCCTCGGTACCTGCCATCTTGACTTCGGACTGCACGTTGCCGTGGTTCTCGCATCCGGTGACATTGAAGAAGTTGTTGAAGCCGAGGATGCCGCCTACTGAAGAGTTGGCGAGTCCGCCCTTATAGTGGACCTTGCCGTAGTTACGGCAGTCGGTACACTTGGCTCCGCTTCCGCAGATGCCTCCGAGGCGGCTCTTGCTGAAGCCGTCGAGGCTGGCGTTGCCCCTGTTCACGCAGTTGACGATGTGGTTGGTGCCCGAGGCGTTCTCCTTGCCGGGCCAGCCGACTATTGCGCCGAAGGCGTTGTTGGACTGGGAAGAGTCGCAGGTAACGCTGAACTCACCTTCGTTGGTACAGCCGTCGATGACGGTGGAAGTCTGGTCGGAGTGATAGTCGCCGCCGCTGATGCCGCCGGCCTGTGCGACGAAGTTCTTGGCAAGAGTGGCGCTGTGCTCCTTCGTCACCCAGCGGGCGACGACCTTGCCGGTGTTGGTACAGGCGGTTACGTTGCCCCAGGACGAGGAGACTATGCCTCCGATGCTCTGGCGTACGGTGGTGTTGTAGTTGGAGGCGCTGTTGCCTATGTCACCGATGACGCTGGTGACCGCGCCGCTGTTGGTGCAGTTGTCAAGGCCGCACTTGTAAGCAAGGCCAACCACGCCCGCAGCATTGGTCGAGTACTTGGTGCTCTTGCCAACGGGAGCGAAGCCGAGCGAATAACCGGCCCGGAGAGTCACGTCGCCGCTGTTGGAGCAGTCTTTCATGGACTTGTCTTCCCAACCCGAGTAGCAGGCAACGCCAGCTGCGCCGGCAGCCTTCACGGCGCCGTCGGCGCCGCCGTCATAGCTCTCGGCATACAGCGACACGGAAGCACTGTTCGAACAGGAGGCGATTTCACCTTCTCCGGAAGCGACTACGCCTGCAACCAGGGCAACTTCCTTGGCGCCCTTGCAACTGACCTTGACGTTGCCGCCATTGGTGCAGTTCAAGACCTTGCCTCCGGTCTGGGCTGCGCCCACGACGCCGGCGGCATACACGCTGGATTCAAGCACTCCGTCGAACGCAAGCGTGAGCAGACCGAAACTCGAGCAGTTCGACACGGTGGCGGAAGCTCCGTTGGTACGCCCGGCGATACCGCCGAAATAAAGGGCGTCGGAAGCAGGAGCGGCGCCGGACCAGCTGAAGTTGGAACCGTTGCTGCAATCGGTGACAGTACCTGCGGAATAGCCGCAGATCATACCCTTGCAACCGGCGGTGAGAGCCGTTGCGCTTACCGCGGCATTGTTCACGACGTTCTCGATGACGCCGTAGTTATCGCCTGCGATGACGCCGAAGTTGGAGCTGTCTTCACCGATAGTGAGCTTGCAGGAAGAGTCGATCTTGAGATTGCGGACTGCGCCCGAAGCTGAAATCGAATTGAAGAGAGGCTTGGAAGCAGTCCAGTTCTTGATGGAGTGGTCCTGGCCGTTGAAAGCGTAAATCATACTCTCGACCTCGGGAAGGGTCTTGCCGGCAAGGTCGATGTCGGCGCCGAGACGGTATTCGTTGGAACCTTCGCTCTTGGCCACGAGGGTCATGAATTCAACGAACTTGTCGGCGTCGCGGATGACGTAGCTGTTCTCGAGCTGCTTTACGGTATAGACTGCGGAGGCGTCACCCTTCGCGGAAGTGATATTGATGGTAGCCGAACGTCCGGTCTCGGCATTGGGCTGTACCGTTACCAATATATAGGTACGCGCTGCGAGCGCGGCCTCGGAAGCGTGAGACAAAGTAATCCAGTCGGCGTCGGTGGTGGCGCTCCAGCTGCGGTTCGACAAAACCGCGATGGTGAACTGACCGCCGGTGAACTCGACTTCTGACTCGGTCACGTCAAGCTTGATTGAAGGGGCCGAATTGTCCTTTGTGCAGGACACGAAGGCCGCTGCACAAAGGATGGCGATTATGGTAAATATTCTTTTCATACTGTCTGGTTTTGTCAGTTAACTCCGTCAACCCATCCGGGATTCTGGGTAAGGTTGGGGTTCAGCGTCCGCTGCCCGGCGGGGATGGGCCACAGGTAATCGCGGCTGTCGTCCCAGTCGGAGCCGTGGTCGGAGTCGGGATAACCCACTATATAGCCGTAATCACCCTCGGAAAGGGAAACGTCCTGTACGGCGTTGCCGACCTTGAGCTTGACGAAAGCGCCGTCCTTGTAGAAGGTGACGTTGGCCTTGCCGTCGCCGGTGGTATCGTAGCTGCCGAGAGCGGGGATGTAGACGCCGTGCCAGGGCACGTAGTGCTGGAGGCACTGCTTGCACTCAGCCCAGCGGAACATATCCCAGGAGCGGTCGGGCATCTCGAAGGCGAGTTCGATGGTGCGCTCGCGGCGGATTTCGAGAATCACGCCCATATAGGTACCGGTGGTGACGTTGGGATAGCACTTGTAAAGATACGGGTCGGGATTGGCGTTGGCATCGGTAAGCTTGAGGGCGGGGATGCCTGCACGTGCGCGTATCTTGTTGATGGAGACGTCAAGGTCGCCCTGGGTAATCTCTCCGAGTTCGGCAAGGGCCTCCGCGAAGTTGAGGTAAACCTCAGGTGCGCGCAGGAGGATGATGTCGGTGTCGTCGGAAGAGGTCTGGCACTTGTTGGCCGACGGGTGATGCTTGATAATCTGGTAACCGGTGATGGTCTGGAAAGTGTTGGGGGTGACCGATGCCGAGCCCCTCTGTACATAGCCGGGGCAGAGAAGAATCTGCGCGAGGCGGGGGTCACGGTTGGAGGTCTCCTGCAGGTAGCCCATAGTCTCCCAGCCTTCCTTGTCGGTAAAGCGGGTGCCGTCCTTCATCAGGAAGTGGTTCGCGAAGCGGCGGGTTGCGGAAGCGAAGCTGGTCTCGATGGAGTTGCCGTTGCTGTGGAACACGCCGTACTGGGTATCGTAGTGACGGGCGAGCACAACTTCCTGGGTCATTGCGTCATCTGCTATGAAGAGGTCGCGGTAAGGAGTGGCGCCGGTGTTGTTCAGCGAGAAAGGCGCGGAGTTGATGAACTCGCGTCCGTATTCTGCACAGGCGCGGAGGTACTTCTCGGAGCCGTCAATCTTGTGATATTTGCGGAAGGTTCCCTCGTAGAGAGCGGCGCGGCTGGCCATTCCGAGAGCGGCCCACTTGGTCACGCGGGTGTTCATGGCCTCCCACTTGGTGGGCAGGTTGGCTATGGCGAAGTCAAAGTCTTCGAGGACTTTGGTCATCACGTATTCGCGCGGGTCGCGTGCCTTGTAAACATCGGGGTCCTCGGATCCGAGCACGTGGTCGTACCACGGCACGTCGCCGTAGACGCGGACGAGCTTGAAATAGAAGTATGCACGGAAGAAGCGGCCCACGGCCTCATACTTCCTTGCGACTGCCTTGTCCGGGCACTGGTCAAGACGCTCGAGCATATAGTTCACCTTGCGCAGGGCGGTGTAAGACCAGCTCTGGGTGGAAGGGTTGCGGGTACCCTGAACGTAGGCCGAGATACTCTTGTTGAGGAAGAGGTCGGTAGTGGTCCCGAAAAGGGAACTTTCGAGAATATCCGAATAGAAGGAGTTGCACCAGAGCAGGAGGTCGGACTCGTTGCGGAAATAACCGTCAGGGGACACTTTGTCCTCGGGCATCAGGGTCATGTCACCGCAGGAGGTGAAGACCAGCGGAATCAGTGCGAAGAGTATAATAAGCTTTTTCATACAGTCTCCGGATTAGAAGTTGAGATTGACGCCGAAGGTGAGGGTGAGAGGCATAGTGTAGCCGACACCGGAAGTTCCGGACATCTTGGAAGTAGTATAGGTGCCGGTTGCAACTGCGAGTTCGGGATCGACGTACTTGGTGACCTTCTTGAGGGGCGACCAGTAGCAAAGATTCTCACCCGAGAAATAGACGCGGCAAGAAGAGATGAAGGCCTTCTTGAAGGGCACGGTGTAGCCCACCGTGACGTTCTTGAGCCTCAGGTAGTTGACCTTCTGGAGATAACGGTCGTTCTTGGCCGCGAGAGGACCTCCGTTGTAGGAGATGAGAGGACGCAGGCGCGGGAAGTATGCGTCGGGATTGTCTTCAGTCCAGATATTGTCTTTGTAATCGACGGCGACGAAGGACTCGAGCATATAGCCGTAGAGATTCCAGATACGGTTTGCACCGTAGGAGTCGTCCTGGTTCTCGGTAGGATACCAGTCGCGCTTGCCTACGCCCTGGAAGAATACCGACACGTCGAAGTTGTTCCAGTTGAACTCGAAGCGCATCGAGTAATTGTAACGGGGCAGGCTGTTACCTATAATCATACAGTCGCCCGGATCGTCGACGGTACCGGCGCCGTTGTTGATGTAGCCGTCGCCGTTGCGGTCGGCAAACATCATATCACCGGCCTTCAGCACGCCTTCTCCTCCGTTCGCCATATTGTAGATACGCTGGTAGATGTTGGAGGAGTTGTGGACTGCAATCTGGTAGGCCGCTGCCTCTTCGTCGGAGGTGAAGAGCTTGGGGACGTTGTAACCCCAGATTTCACCGAGGGTCTTGCCTACGTAGTAGTTGCTGTACACGCGGTCGGGGTTGTTGAACTTGGTAATCTTGGAGACATAGTCGCCCAGAGTACCGGTGACGGTGTACTGGAAGGGCTTGCCGAGGAGCTTGAACTGGTCTTTCCAGGTAAGCATCACCTCCCAGCCGTTGGTGCGCATCTCGGCGCAGTTGGCCTTGGGAGTGGAAGCACCGTAAACGCTCGGAAGTGTGAGAGAGGTGGTGAGCATATCCTTCGTGTCGCGGATGAAGTAGTCGCCGGTAAAGCTCAGGCGTCCGTCGAGGAAGGCGAGGTCAAGACCGAAGTTGATGGTGTTGACGGTTTCCCAGGTAAGACCCGAGGAAACGGGAGCCGAAACAGAAGTCACCTTGGGTTTGCCGTTGTCGTCGAAGAGGTAGCTCAACTGCGAGGTGCTGATGGTCTCGAGATAGCTGTAATCGGAAACCTGCTGGTTGCCGAGCGAGCCGTAGGAGAGACGGAGCTTACCGTCGGTGAGCCAGCCCCTTGTGGAATCCATGAAGCCTTCCTTGGAGAAACGCCAGCCTGCGGAAGCCGAAGGGAAGATACCCCAGCGGTGACCGGTGGCGAAGCGGGAAGTTCCGTCAGCGCGGACCGAGGCCTCGAACAGATACTTCTCCTTGTAGTCGTAGTTCAGACGGGCGAAGTAACCGAGGGTCCTGTAAGCCGAAATGCTCTGCGATATCTGATAATAGGTATCGTCGGTGACGGAGGCGAAGGTGTTGAGTTCCTTCGTACCCACTCCGAACTGGTCGACGGTAAGGTCGGTCGTGCGACGGTATTCGAAGTTGCCGCCGGCGAGAGCCATGAAGTGGTGGGCGTCGTTCCAGTCGTGCTTGTAGGTAGCGACGACGTCCACACTGTGCAGATTGTACTGGTAGTGGCGCTCGCGGTACTCGTCCTTGGAATAGGCCGTGTTGGTGACGACGGTGCCGATCTTGTCGGAATAGGAGGCCGCCTGGTTACGGTCGGTATAGAGACGCCAGTAGTTGGTAAGGTTATAGGTCGCCTTCAGCGAGAATCCCTTGAAAGGAGTGAGTTCCAAGCTGTTCGACAGTGTAAGGGTACGGTTGTCGATATCGTGGTGGGAGTCGGGATTGGTGAGGAGGGCGCCGCGGCCTTTGCCTATACCCACACCCCTGATGTCAGTGGGATAAATTACATAAGAGCCGTCGGGGTTGGTAGGAGTGAACATCGGACCGAGGGCCTGGTCGAGGGCGGAGATGCTCAGCGACTCGTCGGTGGTACCGGGATAGAGCTGGTGGACTGCGTGCAGGGATGCGTTGGTGGTCCACTTGGCCCACTTGAAGAGCTGGGCGTCGAACTTGGCGCGGAAAGCGTAGTTCTGGTAATTCTCCTTGTTGGCGATGGCGGGACCGCTAATGAGGCCCTCCTGGTCATAATACTTGCCGCTCACGTAGTAACGGACAGCCTTGTTGCCTCCGGAAATGGAGAGCTCGTGCTGCTGCTGGAAGCGGTTGCTGTTGAAGAGAGCGTTGTACCAGTCGTAGTTTCCGTAGTAATGATACTGGCCGTTGTCGTCCACGACCACCCAGGGACGCTCGGGATTCTCGGTCTTGTCATAGCGGCGGGCTTCGAGTTCGGCCCAGTCGGCGTCGGTGTACTTGAAGGCGCTGTTGCCGTAACGGGCAATATATACCTCATCGACGGCTTTCGCCCAGTCGTAACCGGTAGAGATGAACTCGGTGGAAGTGGTGGGCTTGATCCAGCCGAACATATTGGAATAGCTGACCTTGGTCTTGCCTGCGGAACCGCTCTTGGTGGTAACGAGGATAACGCCGGCGGAAGCTTTTGCTCCGTAGATGGAGCTTGCGGAAGCATCCTTGAGGACAGAGACAGACTCGATGTCACCTGCATTCACGTGGTCGAGGCTGACGCCGGGCACGCCGTCAATCAGCACGAGGGGCGAACCGCCGTTCACGGAAGGTACGCCGCGGATGTTGATGGAGCTGCCGGCGACAGGGCTACCGGAACCAGCCTGGATATTCATCGAAGGGTCGGCGCCCTGCAGGGCCTGCATTGCGGAAGTAACGGGACGTGCGTTGAGGTCGTCGCCGGAAATCGAAGAAACGGCACCGGTGACGTTGACCTTCTTCTGTACCGCATAACCCACGACGACTACGTCTTCGAGCATATGGGTGTCTTCGAGAAGGACCACGGTGAGGTTGTCCTTGTCGCCGACAGTGACAAGCTGCGACTGATAGCCGAGCATCTCGACGTTGAGTTTCTGGCCGGGTGCGGCCTTGATGGAGAAGCGTCCGTCATAGTCGGTGATGACGCCGTCCTTGGTGGCGGTGTTCACGACTGCAGCGCTGATGACCGAAATGCCCTGCTCGTCGACGACGCGGCCGGAGACGGTCTTCTGCTGCGCGGACGACTGCCAGGACACCAGCAGCATTCCGGCTGCAAGCAGGAATGCCGTAATGGCTTTATTTAGAATAGTCTTCATATGGCTTATTTCACGAGTTTATAGAGGGCCTTCACTTCCTCGGCGCTCATCGGGTTGTCATACAGACGGGCTATCACGACCTCGCCGTAGAAGGAGGCCTCGCCCTTGTTGGCCCCGCTGGGGTCGGCGCCGATGCCGAACCACCTCGCGTCAACGGAAGTGTCCATGAACTTGAAATCGCCAACTGCGTTGACGGACGCCGTCTGCACGCCGTTGACATAGAGAGTGGCTACGCCATTCTCCTTGCTCCAGGTACCTACCACGTGATAGTAGACGTTCTTGTCGGGGAGGATGCCGCTGTAAAGCTCCTTCCAGCTGCCGCCCACGTGGCACTCGAAGTTGATTTCACCAGTGGAGCCGCGGAAGCACATTCCGGTGCCGCCGGCCTGGGTGGAGGAGAAAGGCTTCACCTGCTTTGCGGTAGGATCGTAGAACGAACGGAACAGAAGCTCGTAGGAGAATCCGTCAGAAAGCTTCTTGGCAAAGTCGTCGGAGGTGGTGTAAGGAATGAGATAGTAACCGGTCTCAAGGTTGGAACGGGCTATCGCAGGATTGTTGAAGCTTGCGCTGTAGCGACCGTAACGCTCGTTGTATCCTACTGTTACGTCAGCGTCGAGCCTGGTGTTGTCAACAGTCATTCCGAGAGTGGAACCGTCGTATGCACTGCGGTCGGCATTGAAGTTTACGTCGAGGATGTAGTCGGTCGGAGGAGCTGCGGGTATGGCCTGGGTCACGGACACGTAGCACATAACCTCGGGATTGGTGACGCTATGGAAGAGAATGTCGGCGCTGCGTACTGCACCGGACTCGTTCTCGCCGACGGTGAAGGTCACCGAAGACTCGGTACGGCCGGTTTCGACGAGCCATTCCTTGGCCAGGATGTCCAGGTCGAAATTCCAGGACGACTGGTTGGTGTCGACGTTGAGAACGAGGACCTCGCCGTCTGCGGCAAGGGTCACGTCAGCGGGCGTAACCTCGATGTAGGGGAGCTGCTCCTTCTGGGTAACGTTGAACTCGGCCTTGAGTTCATTGCCGAGATAGAAGGAAACGACACCCTGACGGATGGCGCCGCTCTCATTGCTCTGGGCGAGCATGGAAAGGGTGTTCTTGCCTACTCCGCCGCTCTTTACCGGGAGCGAGAAAGCGGGGTCGCCGCTCACTTCAGCCCTCCAGTCCTGGGTGGCGAGAACGGTGAAATTCACGTTCTGGGCCTTGCCGTCGATGTTGACGGCGGGTTCCTGCGTACCGTCGGGGCCGAGCACCCTGAAGATAGGCACCCTCTGGGTATAATACTCAGGGGCCTTCTGGCAGGACTGCAGGAGGCTTGCGACAGCCGTAAGGACAAGCAAGACAATAAGACTTTGCTTCTTCATAAGGTTGAAATTACTGATTAATAATTGGATGATATATACATGTCATAGAGTTTGCGGGGGCGCTGCACCGTCTCGACGAACTGGCGTCCGAAAGAATCGGTGACAGTGATGGTGACGGGCGTCGTGGCCGTATGGGCGCTGACTTCAAAGAGGTGGGAGGTCTTCAGCGTGGGGAAGGTCATCGAGGATTCGGTGGCATTCCCGTTCAAGCGCCTCGTATTGAAGTGGGTTATGTGGAGGGGGTCATAGCTGTCGACACGCTTCACAGAAAGGGCGCTGCCGCTTTCGGAAGCCGTGACGGTCCAGTTGTCGTCATAGTCGAAGACGTTCACCAGCAGCTTGTTGTCAGAGCGTGAGGCGCTGTAGCCGTGGGTGTATTTTTCGAAGAACTCGTCGGTAATCCTGGTCCCGCCGGGGCAGTAAACGGCACGGGTAATCTGGCAGTTGTTGAGGTCGTAAACCCTGAACTGGTAAGAGGGGCCGTGGTCCATGCTGCGCAACTGCCACTTGACGTCGGAGCCGTCGATTTCGAAGACCTTGGAGCCCATCGGTGCGCCGTCGCGGCAGAGGTTGCACTTGTAGTTGGAGTAGTATCCCGTCCACCACCAGGTCCCGCATACGCCCACTATGTTATGCTCCATAAGTCTGTCAGAAAGGCGATTGGTGTAGGATATATGGTTATGGCCGGACACATAATGTACTTTGTACTGGGCGAAAAGGCTGGAAAGCTGAGTGCGGTAGTCAGCAGGCATCGAGAATCCGTACTTGAACGAGCCGTCTGTCTGCTGCGACGGGCGACCCGTATAGGCGATGTGGGTGCCGAAGAACACGGTGGTGCCGGCGGGGACGTGCGAGAGGTCGGATTTGAGCCACTTGAGCTGGTCGGCGGTAAAACCCTCCTTGTAGTCCTGAACGTTGCCGATTATACCCGGAGCACCGCCCTTGTTGCTGAAAAGGGTGTTGTCCATCAGGATATAGTGGATGTCGCCGATATTGAAGGAATAATAGGTGGGACCTATCCACTTGCGGAAAGCCGCCTCGGCGCCGAAATCATCGGCCACATAAGGGTCGTTGTCGTGGTTGCCCACGATATTGTAAATAGGTATGTCGAGGTCAGCCATAGTCTGGGCGTAGTTCTCGAGGGAATAGCTGTTGTTGTACCAGTATTCGTCCCAGGCAAGGTCGCCGAGGGTAAGGCAGTACATGGGGACTCCGGCCGCCTTGCATTCCTCCGCCTGTTTCCTGAGGTCGGTCTTGAACGAAGACTCGAACTGCCTGAGGTCGTTTGTACGGGCCGCAAGGTGAGTATCGGTGAATACCGTCATATTGTGGCGAGTGTTGTTCTCGGGCGTGAGGATGAAGCTGTTAACTTCGTAATCGGTGTATGAAGTGGAAGTAAAATTGCGGAAGAACTGCGGGATGGTGCGGTTAACCGCCACCTTGTAGCCGGAGGGCACGGAAATGAACACGTAGCCGTATTTGCGCTGGGAGGCAAGGTAATAGCGGCCGCTGTCGTCGGTGGTGGTGACGAGGACGCCGTCAGACACGACTACGCCCTTCACGGGATTGCCGTCGATGTCGATGACGCGACCGTAGGTGGTCTTGCCGGGAACTTTGTCAATCTGCGACGCGTCAACCATATCGACATAGGTCATTCCACCGGTGAAGCGGGTGCAGGAGACCTCGCACATACCGCCGGCATAACGGGCGGGGGTGGTGAAATATGCGCCGTCTTCGTCGGTGACTTCTTCACACTTAAGTTCGAAGCGGACTGAGGCGTCATATCTTGCAGTAAGGCTGATGACGTCGCCCTTGCTGAAGCCCTTGTAAGGCATCAGAAGCCTTCCGCCGAAAGGAACTGCGAAGGTCTTCCCGAGCTTAAAAGTGGAAATGTCGGGGAGTCCTGTCTCTGCAGGGGGCTGGGGCGGATCGACGGGCACGTCGGGGTCGTCTCCTCTGTGGGTGTCGGGAGCGGGCTTGTTGCAGGCCGAAACTACTGTCGCAAGAGCCAG
>JAFSVP010000099.1 GCA_017444905.1 Bacteroidales bacterium | reverse complement strand
AGCCTGTACTCTGAGGTCGGGATAGGTGCATCCCTGTATGATGGGGAAGAAGGTCTGCTCGTGGCCGTAGAGGGGGGAGGTCTCGTTGAAGCGCTTTGAGTATCGCTCCAGCCAACCCTGCGTAAGTTTCAGTGATTTGGCGGCATAGGCTCTGTCGGCATCGCCGGGGCAGCACTCGTCGAGGGCCATCATTATGTCGGCCCCTATGATGCGCTGGGTATCGACGTTGTTCTCGGGGGTGAAGCAGTGCTTCGAGCCGTCGATGTGGGAGCGGAAGGTGCAGCCTTCTTCTGTAATCTTGCGTATGGTGCTCAGGCTGAAGACCTGGAAGCCGCCGCTGTCGGTCAGTATCGGTCCGCTCCAGTTTTCGAAGCGGTGCAGGCCGCCTGCCTTGCGGAGGGTGTCGAGGCCGGGCCTCAGGTAAAGGTGGTAGGTGTTGCCGAGGATGATTTCCGCCCTGACGTCGCTGCGGAGGTCGCGATGGTACACGCCCTTCACCGACCCGACGGTGCCGACGGGCATGAAGATGGGCGTGTGTATTTCGCCGTGGCCGGTGCTCAGAATGCCGCAGCGGGCTGATGAGGCGGGGTCGCAGGCGGTGGTGCGGAATTTCATCGCTCAAAGATAGACAAAATCCTTGTTGCAAAAAAACGAAACATTCCCTAATTTTGACAAATTTACCGAAACGATGGATTATTCATTCCAAATAGAGACCCTGAAAGGGCAGGTGGACGAACTGAAGCGCATCAAGGATACGCTCTGGAAGATAGAGGATTCAGTGATTACGATTGAGAAGCAGATTGGCGATATGGAGGCCGGCCTGCCTTCCGAAGCCGAGGTGCTGGCTATGGACAAGAGTGTCGAAAGGGAGCAGCTGATGCGCATTTTCGACCTTGCCGAGCAGGCTTACGGCATTATCGACGAGATTCTCGGCCCTCCGGAGGGCGAGGAGCCCGGAGCCCCGCGAGAAATATCTCTCGAAGAAGTGCTCCGCCAGTTCCCGAAAGGCAAGAAGAGCGCCAGCTAGTGGCTTGATATCCTGATTATTACAAATTGAAATATCCTATGAACAAAAGCAATCTTACCCTGCGTCTCATCGTACTCAATTTCCTTGAGTTTGCCGTATGGGGCGCATATCGCACGTCTCTGGGCCGTTACCTCGGCAACATAGGCATGGGCTCGTACATCAAATGGTTCTTCGCGATGCAGGGCATCGTGTCAATCTTTATGCCCACGCTTATGGGGATTGTTGCCGACAGGAAAATGGAGGCCCAGAAGGTGCTGTCGCTCTGCCACGGAATAGCCGGAGTGGCCATGGCCGGAGCCGGATTCTATTGTATGGGTGCCGGAGCGGCGGTACAGTTCGCTCCGCTCTTCGTACTCTACAGCATCAGCGTTGCCTTCTTCATGCCTACCATCGCGCTTGTCAACTCTGTGTCTTACAACGCTATGTCGAGGGCCGGAATGGACCCTGTTAAGGATTTTCCTCCCATCCGCGTGTTCGGTACCGTGGGCTTCATCTGCAGTATGCTCACCACCAACTTCCTTCATATAGACGGAGTTGCGATGCAGAGCTCCTTCGCCCAGCTCGTGTCTTCAGGCATCCTGTCCGTCGTCCTGTGCTGCTACGCCCTTACGATGCCTTCCTGCCCCGTTGACAAGAGCAAAAAGAGCGGTAGTCTTGCCGAGGCATTTGGCCTCAAGGCGTTCAGCCTCTTCAAAGACGGTCAGTTCGCCATCTTCTTCATCTTCTCGATGCTGCTCGGAGCCTCGCTCCAGATTACCAACGGCTACGCCAATCTGTTCCTGGGTTCCTTCGCCGACGTGGAGGTGAACGGCGTCAAAGTCTTTGCCGACACCTTCGCCGTCAAGAATTCCAACGCGCTCATCGCCATCTCGCAGGCCTCCGAAACTCTCTGCATCCTGCTTATCCCGTTCTTTATGAAGAAGTTCGGCATCAAGAAGGTGATGCTCATATCGATGTTCGCCTGGGTCCTTCGCTTCGGCTTCTTCGGTATCGGCGACCCTGCAATGCCCGGAGTTCTCTTCTTTATTTTCAGCTGCATAGTTTACGGTATGGCCTTCGACTTCTTCAATATCTCGGGCTCGCTGTATGTAGAGCAGAATGCCGCTGAAGATATCCGCTCCAGCGCCCAGGGTCTCTTTATGATGATGACCAACGGCTTCGGCGCCACCATCGGCACCCTTGCCGCCGGCGCAGTGGTGGATGCATGCGGCGTGTTCGATAATCCTGCCGCCTGGCCCAAGGCCTGGTACATCTTCGCCGCCTATGCCTTCGTGGTGGGCGTGCTGTTCATGATTCTGTTCAAGGACCCGCAGAAGAAGGCTGCTGCGTAATATTATGAAGGTTAAGATTATCAACCGCAGCGGCAATCCGCTGCCGGGCTATGCCACCGAGTTTGCGGCAGGTATGGACGTGAGGGCCTGCAATGAGGAGCCCATAGTGCTGAAGCCGCTGGGCCGTGCAATCGTGCCTACGGGGCTTTTCCTTGAGATTCCCGCCGGTTACGAGGTGCAGGTGCGCCCCCGCAGCGGCCTTGCGGCCAAGAAGGGGATTACGGTGCTGAATGCGCCCGGTACCATCGATGCCGACTATCGCGGCGAGGTGTGCGTGATTCTCGTGAATCTCTCTTTCGAGGACTTCGTGGTCGAGAGGGGGGAGCGCATCGCGCAGCTGGTGCTGGCAAGGCACGAGGTCGTCGAGTGGGTGGAGGCCGACGCTCTAGCGGGCTCCGCCCGCGGTGAAGGCGGTTTTGGCAGTACGGGTACTAAATAGATGTTTGTCGCTGCAGCTGTCTCCGCTATGCGCTGCAGCTGAATAGAGCTATATGGAAGAACTGTACAAGAAATACTGCGGATGCGGCTATAGGGTGACTACCGACAGCCGCGTTATCAGCGGGGGAGAGATGTTCTTCGCCCTGCGTGGAGAGAATTTTGACGGCAACGCTTTTGCTGCCGGTGCCCTTGAGGCAGGAGCTGCGTGGGCGGTGGTGAATGAAGACGCCGCCTTGCCCGACGATGCTCGCTTTATACGCGTAGCCGACCCTCAGGCTACGCTGCGCGACCTCGCTATCTGGCACCGTACTCACGTTAGGGGAGGGAATCTTCCCGTAATCGGTCTTACCGGCACCAACGGCAAGACAACCACCAAGGAGCTGATTGCTGCCGTATTGTCAAAGAAATACAGGGTGTGCGCAACCCTCGGCAACTTCAACAACGACATAGGCGTGCCGCTGACCCTTCTCTCCATTGTTCCGGATGATGAAATCGCTGTGGTTGAGATAGGGGCGAATCATCCCGATGACATCGAGAAGCTGGTCCGGGTCTCCCGGCCCGACTGCGGCCTCATAACCAACGTGGGCCGTGCGCATCTGCTCGGTTTCGGCTCTTTCGAGGGCGTGAAAAGGGCCAAGGGGGCGCTT
>JAFSVP010000098.1 GCA_017444905.1 Bacteroidales bacterium | reverse complement strand
GTACCGGAAGGTGTGGCTGGAACACCTCCTTTTTGGAGCAAGACCTTGACACTGTGCTCGCGGTTGGCAAGGCTGCTTGCTGTACTTGTCTTTTTCAATATATATAGGCTCGTAGCTCAGTTGGTTAGAGCGCCACACTGATAATGTGGAGGTCCGCGGTTCAACTCCGCGCGGGCCTACTTCTTTTACTTTTTGGGGGTATAGCTCAGTTGGTAGAGCACATGCTTTGCAAGCATGGGGTCAAGAGTTCGAATCTCTTTATCTCCACAAATTTTTATGGTTTCGAGGCAGATGCCCCGAAACTTTTTGTATTTTGGGGCGTAATCTTCTTCAGCTGCATAAATGGAGGTCAGAAATCAGATAGAACTGCTGCCGCATTCCCCGGGGGTTTACCGCTATTACGACGCTGCCGGCACGGTAATCTACGTGGGCAAGGCGAAAGACCTCTACAAGCGCGTACACCAGTACTTCGCCGACCCCTCGCGCCTCAGTACCAAGACCCGCATCCTGGTATCTAAAATTGCCTCCGTGCAGTACTCGGTGGTTGACAGCGAGGCCGATGCCCTCCTGCTTGAGAACAATCTCATAAAGCAGTACAAACCCCGCTACAACATACTCCTGAAAGACTCCAAGACCTATCCCTGGATATGCGTTACGGCTGAACCCTTCCCCCGGGTTTTCCTTACACGGAGGGTGCTGCAGGACGGCTCGCGCTACTTCGGGCCCTACAGTTCGGTGCTGCACGCCCGCCGGCTTCTGGAATTCTTCAGCTCCAACTACCCGCTTCGCAGCTGCCGCCACAAGATAGATTCAGAGACCGTCCTGAGGCATAAAATCCGCCCCTGTCTCGACTTCCATATAGGAAGGTGCCGGGGATGCTGCAACGGGGGCGTGTCGCAGGAGGAGTACAATGCCTGGATAGACGAGATTGTGAGAATCCTGAAAGGGGGAGTGGGAGAGCTCGTATCGGCATACCGCAGCGCAATGCTGCAGGCCTCCGACAATCTCGATTTCGAGGCTGCGGAGTATTGCAAACAGCGTATGGAGGCGCTTCAGGGCCACTATTCCAAGTCGGTAATCATATCGGCTGGAGAGCGCGACCTTGACGTGTTCTCGCTTATCTTCGATGCCTCCGATGCCTTCGGCAACTTCCTGCGCGTGCGGGGCGGGGCCGTGGTGCAGAGCCTCAACCTTGGCTTCAGGATGCACATTGAAGAAGAGCGCGAGTCGGTGCTGAGCCTGTTCATAGCTGAAATCCGTGAAAAATTCGGAGACCTTGCGCGCGAAGTTATCGTACCTTTCCTCCCCGACGTTGAGATGGACGGCACTGACTTCGTGATACCATCGCGCGGCGACAAGCTCAAGCTCCTCGAACTCAGCGCCAAGAACGCGAAGGAATATCAGTTCAACACCCTGAAGCAGCGCGAGCATTCCGACCCCGACGCATTCCGCGAGGCCGTGCTGGAAGAGCTCCGCAAAGCCCTCGGAATGGCGGAGCTGCCCCGCCACATAGAGTGCTTCGACAATTCCAACCTGCTGGGGACGAACCCCGTCGCCGCCTGCGTGGTGTTCAGGGACGGAGCGCCCTGCAAGTCCGACTACCGCAAGTTCAAGGTGAAGACCGTAATCGGTGCCAACGACTACGCCTCCATGAAAGAGATAGTCAACAGGCGCTATTCGAGGATGCTCGCCGAGTCGCCTGACGACCTTCCGCAGCTCATCGTCATCGACGGAGGCAAGGGCCAGCTCAACTTTGCCTGGCAGGCCCTCTGCGAACTCGGCATTCAGGATTCCCTTACGGTAGTAGGCCTTGCCGAAAGGATGGAAGAGGTAATACGCGTAGGCGACCCTTATCCTCTTTTCCTTGACCGCAATTCCCAGGCCTTGAGGCTGATTCAGCACCTTCGCGACGAGGCGCACCGCTTCGGAATCACTTTCCACCGTTCGCTGCGGCGAAAGGCCGAGGTCCACAGCGCCCTGAGCGACATTCCCGGCGTAGGGCCCCGGACGGAAGAGAGAATACTGCTGCATTTCGGCTCGCTTGCAAGGATGTTCTCGGCCCCCCGCGAAGAGCTCGCAAGGCTGGTCGGCCCGAAACTCGCCGACCGTATCCTCGAGTCTGCGACTGCTTGTAAATCTGAATAATTTTACCTATATTTGCAATCCGTATTTGAAAGTACTAATTAAATAAACCAATATTATGGATTACGCTGAAATCACTGAAAAAGTCAAGAACATCATCGTTGACAAGCTCGGCGTCGAGCCTTCTGAAGTGACTGAGTCCGCCAACTTCACGAATGACCTTGGTGCTGATTCCCTCGACACCGTCGAGCTTCTTATGGAATTCGAGCACGTTTTCAAGATCAAGATTCCCGATGACGAGACCAGCAACATCTCGACCGTCAAGGACGCTATCGACAAAGTAGCCGAGAAGCTTGGATAATATTCCTGAACTCTGAAACCGAAAGGGTGACCGTAGCCGCGAGGCTGACAGTCACCCTTTTTCAGTTATATGAACTTCCGCTTATTTTGCGGGGGTGTTATCTGTGGCAACGCTCTCTTCCGCTGCAGGAGCTGCAGGAGCTGCGGGAGCGGAGCTGCATCCGCAGGCTGCAATCTTGTCGGCGAAGATTTCGTCGGCCTTGTCGGAGAAGTGCTTGTACATTACACCTTCTACGGCGATGATGGCTGCGAACATAAGCAGGCAAACTGCAGCGGCGATAAGGCCGAACAGCCAGCCGATATAATCGATGCTCGCGAGAGAAACGAAAACGCAGGCGACGATGGTGAATGCCAGGACGGTGACAAGGATTACCCAGAGGATGGTCCATTTCTCGCCTCCGGTGCTCTTCCAGCTGACCTTCAGGGCCTTGACGGGCGAGAGGCCCTTGTCGATGAAGAAGTAGTAGGCGAAGCCCCAGCCGATGCCGGCCACGATGCCGGGGATGAACATAAACGAGCAGGCTGCCGCCGTGCCGATGGTAAGAAGGCCCATCAGGAGGAAGAAGTCGCCCAGATTGCGGCGGTTCTCGGAAGCGAAGATGTCAAGCGGATTGATGACCTCGCCGCGGCCGATTTTGATTACAGCCTTGTAAAGTCCGATGGTCGTGCCGACGTTCAGGTACGGAATCCATACCGTAAGTGCGTACAGGACGACGGTCCCGAGGAGGGAGGGAATGTTCTTGAGTCCGTAGAGGACGCCAGCCTTGATGGTGGGAATGACTTGGAGCTTTTGAGTTGCCATAATTGTATTGGTTTACTGGTGTGTCATTGTTTCCCGGGGAGCGAGAAGGTGAGCTCGAGCCTCGGCCGCAGGCTGCCGTCTTCATAAGCGGGGCCGTAGAGCGTGGCATTGTAGAAGCGGTCTTTGTCGAGCTTCTCGACATAAGAGGTCGAGGACGATGACGAGCCGCTTGCGTAAGCCGCCATCATCATGTAGTTGTAATAATTGGTGTAGGAGTCGTATCCGTAGCCTCCGTAACCGTATCCGCCGTATCCGCCGTAGCCTCCGTACATACTGTTGTAGTAGTTCTGATAGGCAAGGTACTGGTAATAGTCGCTGACGCTGCTGGAACTGCTTGAGGAAGTGGATTCAACCTTCTCGTATGCAGTGATTATCATCCAGATGTCGTACTCGCCGCCGAGCAGCATCTTGCGCCTGGTCTTTTCTGTCTCGGACTCGCCCTCCACGGGCGTCTCGTGAATCTTCAGGAGCTCCTGAAGGTGGTAGGTGATGTCGGGCTCGTACTGCAGCAGGCTGCGGTTGATTTCGCCGTGGTTCTCGTCGGCCGACGATGCGTCGGTGAGGCCCGCGAACACCACCGTAGTGTCGTTCTGGCGTATGCGGCAGGTGGGAGAGAGTATCACGGGATACTTGTCCATATCGCGGTAGTCGGAGGGGAATTCGAAAGGCATCACGAGCGTTGCCTTGTTGATTACCGCCGTTGCGGGGTCGCCGCCCTTCGAGGCTATGATTTCTTCTGACAGATGCTTGAGCTCGAGGGCCGAGATTACGGGCTTGAGCCCTCCGCCGCCCTCGATGGTCATCAGCTCCCCGGCGTCGCCTTCGCGCTCCCTGGTTTCGTGGGAAGTGAGGTTGAGGCAGTATTCGGGATAGTTGCCCCTGGAGCTGTTGGTGAAGAGGGAGTCGATTTTCGTGAAGTCGTTCAGGCCGTAAACGAAGAAGAAGGCCGTGTCTTTCTCGGCTATGCCGTCGTCGTCGTAGTCGCACATCATCGACAGCAGCGCGTAGTTGCCCACGACGTAGCCGAGATTCGAGTCGTAGCCTATCTGGAGCTCGAACATGTTGATGCGCCCTCCGTCGCCGGCCGGCTCGTCGGTGGTGAGGTAGATGCCCGGTATCTTGGCGCTGTACTTCTTGAAGTCCCCGAGGTCGTCCTGGGTTATCTGCAGGAAGCGGCGCGCGTATTCGTCGGTGAAGTCGAAAGACAGGGAGTCGGAGCCGTTGAGAACTCCTCCGCTCTTGATGATGGATGTGCTGAAATCAACCTTGTCGATGACGGAATCGCCGTTGCAGTCGTAGTCGCGACCGGGTTTCATCGGCTCCTGGAGGGAGTAGGCCTTCACGTTCTGGAGTATGCGCAACTGGTCGCTGCGCGAAACGGAGGTGGTGTCGTAGGCGGCCGCGAAATGGAAGCCGGTGATAATCGCCGCGTCCACGTTGCCGAAGTCGAGAGTGTCGCGCACCGGGACGAGCGTGAGCGCGCAGGCGCGGGAGGTGAGCCCGAAGCCGCTTTCGCGTATGGCGCCTATGGTGATGCGGCTCTGCGAGAATCCGGAAAGGGAGTCTGTCATCTGCATCTTTACCGAGCCGAAGGGGAGCAGAGTCTCGCAGGGGAATATACGGTAGGTCTGGTCGACGGGGATGAGGCTTCCGCCAAGTTCGGGGTCAACGTTCACACAAGAGAGGCAGCAGGATACGAGTGCCGCCGCTATGGCCGGGAAACGGAATTTCATAGTGTCAGATACTGTCGTAAAAAGCGTTGTACGCTTCGGTATAGCTGCCGTCGGCAAGGGCTTTCGCGTCGAAGGCAAGCGCGGGGAGGCCGAGGCTCTTTCCGAATGCGGCAAGGCCGGCGTCAACGGAGGCGGAGCCGAAAATCAGGCCGTCGGCGTAGCTGATGGCGGTTTTGGCAAGCTCGACGCCGCCGGGAGTGCCTTCGAGATGGGGAAGGTCTTCCCTGTGCAGGCCTCCGAATTCCGCCTTTTTGGCGAAGTCGGAACTGAATTTCCCGTCGGGGAGATCGTCGTACAGCGAAAGCACCACCTTGCTGGACGAGAAAATCGGGTCGTCGCGGTAAGCTTTCTTCAGGTAGGCGGGCACGAGGTGCGAAATCCAGCCCTGGCAGTGGATAATGTCAGGCGCCCAGCGGAGCTTCTTGGTGGTTTCGAGCACGCCGCGGGCGAAGAAAACGGCCCTCTCGTCGTTGTCGGGGAAGAATTTGCCGGAGGCGTCGGAAAACATCTGCCTGCGGCGGAAATAATCTTCGTTGTCGATGAAGTAAACCTGTATCCTTGCGGAGGATATGGATGCGACCTTTATGATGAGCGGATGGTCTACGTCGGAGATGATGATATTCATACCCGAGAGGCGTATCACCTCGTGGAGCTGGTTCTTGCGCTCGTTGATGAAGCCGTAGCGGGGCATGAAGGAGCGAATCTCCTTCTTCTTCTCCTGTATGCTCTGGGGCAGCTGCCGGGCAATGGTCGCGATGTCGGATTCCGGGAGGTAGGGACACATCTCGGAATTGACGAACAGGACTCTTTTTACATTTTCCGCCATACGCACAAAGATAATAATAATTTTTTGAAATATTGATAAATGATTATATTTGAAGTCTGTTTTGGGAGATATGGCGAAAGAAGACGGCAAAATCATCAGGCGCAGGTTGCGCAATGCTTATGCGTCCGGCATCATCAGCATCAGTATGGTGCTGCTGCTCATCGGGGTGGCCTCCCTGCTGGCCGTGAATGCCCGGTCGGTGTCGGATTACTTCAAGGAAAATCTCGGCCTTTCAGTAATCCTCGACCCGGAAGTCAGCGATGCGGACGCCGAAAAGTGCTGCGAAGCCGTGTCGGCCCTCCCCTTCGTGAAAAAAGTGCGGCTCGTCACCCGCGAGGAAGGCGCCGCCGAGCTGCGCGATATGCTTGGAGAGGATTTTCTTTCGGTGTTCAGCACTTCGCCGGTGCCGGTGTCGCTGGAGCTTTCGCTGAGGGCCGATTACGTGTCGCCCGACAGCCTTGCAGTAGTGCGAAAGGCTCTGGAGGCCGTGTCGAATGTGGACGACGTGGAGTATCAGCAGTCGCTCGTAGAGAAGCTCAACAGCAATCTCGCCCGCATATCGCTGGTGCTCGGAGTGTTCATACTGCTCCTGCTCTTCATTTCCTATGTGCTGATAAACAATACCGTGAGAATCAGCGTGTTTTCGCGCCGCTTCACCATTCATACGATGCAGCTGGTAGGGGCGACGAGGGGCTTCATACGCCGTCCGTTCATGACGGGAGCCGTGGCCCAGGGCCTGCTCTCGGCTTTGATTGCCCTTCTGGGGCTGGCCGCAGGTCTGTTCCTGCTTTCGAAATCATTCCCGCAGCTCTTTGCAGTTTTCACCACTTCTTCGCTTGTGACCGTAGGTGCGGTAGTGGTGCTGAGCGGGGTGCTGATATGCGTTATAAGCACTTATTTCGTTGTGAACAGGCTGGTGGGCCTGAATAAAGACGATTTGTATTTCTGATATATGAGTAAGATGGCGATGTCCCGCAAGGGAATCAGACTTATGCTTGCCGGTTTCCTCGTGATGGTGGCCGGTTTCGTGCTGATGACGGGAGGCGGGAGCACCGATCCCAACGTGTTCAATTATGCAATGTTCGACTTCCGCAGGCTGGTGGCGGCTCCGCTGGTCATCCTTGCTGGTATGGTGGTTATAGTGGTGGCCATAATGGGCCGTTTTGAAGACAAGAGGAAATGAGCTGGTTTCAGGCAATGCTTCTCGGTCTGCTGCAGGGGCTTACGGAATTCCTTCCCGTCAGCAGCAGCGGTCATCTCGCAATAGGCAAGGCGGTTCTCGGAGTCGAACCCTCCGGCGACCTCGTGTTCGAGGTCACGGTACACGCGGCCACCGTCCTTGCCACCATCGTGGTTTTCCGCCGCGAGATTCTGGGCCTCTTCAAGGGCCTCTTCAAATTCAGCTATAATGATGAAACCGATTATATAGCAAAGATTTGCGTTTCAATGGTGCCGGTTTTCATCGTGGGCGTGTTCTTCAAGGATGCCGTGGAGTCGGCCTTCGGTTCAATGCTGGTCGTGGGCCTGGCGCTTATAGTTACCGCCATGCTGCTGGTGTTTTCCGACCAGAAGGCTTCCGGCTCAGGAATCTTCGCTCTCGCCGCTTCCCGCAGCAAGTCAGGCCAGGGTAAGGAGTCGCGCAACGGCATTTCTTTCCTTCAGGCCTTCATCGTGGGCGTGGGGCAGGCCTTTGCCGTGATTCCCGGCCTTTCCCGCTCCGGCACCACCATCAGCACCGGTCTCCTGTGCGGAGTGAAGCGCGACAAGATGGCCCAGTTTTCGTTCCTGATGGTCCTCGTGCCCATACTTGGCGAATTGTTCCTCGACGTGGTAGGCGGTGATTTTACCGCTTCTTCCACGGGCGTGGGGGCTTTGCTCGCAGGTTTTGCAGCCGCGTTCGTCTCCGGGCTTTTCGCCTGCAGGCTGATGATAAGCATAGTCCGCAGGGCCGGACTCAAGTGGTTCGGTCTTTACTGTGCACTGGCCGGTATGGCGGTGCTGATATTCCTCGTATAAGTTCGTTGCCTAAGAGTGGAGCGTACCCTTTCATATTTCGTAGCCGACGTTCATCTGGGGCTTGCCGTGGCGGACCCCGCTGAACGCGAGGAGCGCTTCGTATCTTTCCTGAACTCGCTCCCGGCTGATACCAAGTCGCTGTATCTTCTCGGCGATATCTGGGATTTCTGGTACGAATACCGCGACGTAGTGCCCCGCGAAGGATTCAGGGTGCTTGCCGCCCTTTCCCGGCTGGTGGACGAGGGCGTGGAGGTTTGGTTCATCCCCGGCAACCACGATATCTGGACTTTCTCGTTCTTCTCCGAACTCGGAATCCGCAAGGCGGAGCAGCCTCTGTTCGTGAAGATAGGGGACGCGGAGTTCTGCCTCGGGCACGGCGACGGCCTCGGAGGTGCGCGCCGCTCGTACCGCTTCATGCTTTCCATCTTCCACTGCCGTTTCCTGCAGCGCTGTTTCAGCACCCTGCACCCCCGGATCGCCTTCTCCCTTGCACGCCTCTGGTCGGGGAGCAACCGCCGCTGCCACGAGCCCTACCACTTCCGCGGAGAGGATGAGCCCCTCTGGCGCTACGCCGCCAAAGTTTCATCCGAAAAGAAGCTGGACTATTGCATTTTCGGGCATTTCCACGATGCCGTCGATACCCTGCTGCCCACCGGCGCAAGGCTCATCGTGCTGAAAGACTGGATAGGGGGAGGCATGCCTCACGCCGTGTTCGACGAGGCTACTTCTTCTTTTTCACCTGGCTGCTGAGCCTGTCGGTCTTGAGCTCCGTCCGGGTGGGGTATTCCCAGAAAATAGAATAATAGAATGAATTCCAGGAACCTTCGTCCCAGATTTGGACGAGGGCCTCGATATCGGCGTCCTTACCCTTGGGGTCGTAGCGCGTCTTGAGGTCCTGCGAGAAAAGCTTGGCCACCAGCTGCCAGAAATTGGCGGCAAAGCCGTTTTCGTAGGTCTTGATGATGTCGAAGGCGCTCAGGCCGCACTCGCGGTCGACGAGGCGCATCAGCACCATCCCCTGCGAGATGGTCATATTCTTGATATCGGCCGTGAAAGTTTGCAGGAGCTCCTTCTCCACGTCCTTTATGTACTGGTTGCGCTGGCTGCGCTTCGTCACGTCCACGGCGATGGTGCTGTCGACCTGGGCCATCATCTTTCGCCCAAGCAGGGCGTAGGGATAGACCTTGTTGAAATTGTACACGAGGCGGTACTTCTGCCGCCAGTCGCCTTTTTTGAATCTCTTGCCTTTGGGGAACACCCAGACCGGGTCTATGTTGTCGAAAAACACCGTGTCGCCGTCCTCCACCTGATAGCGCATCGGCGTGCCTTTAGGGGTCTTCGGGCCCTTCCGGCCGAAGCCGCCGGCCGTCTGGGCGGAAAGGCAGGCCGAAAAGGCGAGCAGGATTGCGAGTATGGCTATCGTTCGTTTCACGGCGCAAAGATAAGAAGCTGTTTAAATTTTATCAACATATAAGGATTATATCGGAAGCCTCGATTCCGGCGATATTCCGAGCAAAAAACGGGCCTGTGTGACCGGGCCGTCAGAGGTGGGCGCAGCAGCTGTTTTTCCGGCCTCCGGAAGGCCGTTTGCGGCCGTGTCGAAAATGTTGTAAAAAAATTTTAAGCCCATATCGTAAGTCGCTGAAAAAGGCAATACTTAACTGAAAAATTCCGTGTCGAAAACTATTGAAAAAACTTTGAAAAAGGCTTGCCGTTTGAGAAATTTTTACTATCTTTGCAGTCCTAAAAATTGGCTCTTTGTGTGTTAACGCATTAAGGCTCAATAGGTTAGGTAATTATGTAAATAATTTTTTAAAGTAATACGACGATGTTACAACCTAAGAGAACAAAATTTAGAAGGGAACAGAAGAACCGTATGAAGGGCAACTCCCAGCGCGGCAACCAGCTCGCTTTCGGTTCCTTCGGTATCAAGACCCTTGAAAATTGTTGGCTTACCGCACAGCAGATCGAGGCTGCCCGTCAGGCTATTTCCCGCCGGATGAACCGTGAAGGCCAGATCTGGATCAGGGTGTTCCCTGTGAAGCCCATCACCAAGAAGCCTCTC
>JAFSVP010000097.1 GCA_017444905.1 Bacteroidales bacterium | reverse complement strand
GAGATTACCATACGCAACAAGAGCGGCGTGGAGAAGCATTACCTCGTGCCTATGGCCAAGCAGATCCTGGTACAGGAGAACGACTACGTGAAAGCGGGCACCGCCCTCTCCGACGGCGGCATCTCGCCCAACGACATTCTCAACATACTCGGACCGGTGAAGGCTCAGGAGTACGTCGTGAACGAAGTCCAGGCGGTTTACCGTCTGCAGGGCGTGAAAATCAACGACAAGCACTTCGAGATAATCATCCGCCAGATGATGCGCAAGGTGGAAATCACCGACCCGGGCGACACCGACTTCCTCAAGGAGGAGCTCGTGGACAAGTGGAAGTTCATGGATGCCAACGACGACATCTACGGCAAGCACAAGGTTCTCGACGCCGGCGACAGCGAGAAGTTCGAGGCCGGCCAGATCATCAACATGCGTGAACTGACCAGCGAGAATGCCTCGCTCGAGCGTCAGGGCAAGAAGCGCCTGGTAACCCAGCCCGCACGTCCCGCCACGGCGAAGCTCGTGCTGCAGGGTATCACCCGCGCCGCCCTCAAGACCGACAGCTTCATGTCCGCCGCCTCCTTCCAGGAGACCACCAAGGTGCTCAGCGAGGCTGCCATCCGCGGCCGCGTCGACCATCTCGAGGGCCTCAAGGAGAACGTCATCTGCGGTCACCTCATTCCCGCAGGTACCGGTCTCAAGGACTACCAGGACATCATCGTCACCCAGAAGGATGAGCTTGCAAGCACGCTAAGCGAGCTGTAAGAGGAGTCTCCTTATAACTTTTCGATGCACGGATTTGGGCTTATCCCAAATCCGTGCATTCCATATATAAATGGTAAGCCCAATATCGCGCATGAAACTATAGGTTTTTTTATTCCGTTTTCCAATATTCGTATTTTGGAAATTATGCGCAAAAGGACAATAGTATTGTTGACCGGGTTTTTATCTCTGGCGGCAGGGTGCTCCCGCCACCACGAAACGCCCGTTCAAGTCACACGGACAACGGATACGCTTCACACTCCCGAAGCGGCAATGAAAATTTACGGTACGGAGCCTGAGCGGGCCCTGGCTATCATCGACTCGGCACTGATTGCCGGCAACGTGAATTCCTTCCAGGCAGACTATTTCCGCGCCAGGATTTACGCCAATTCGATTGAAGACCCAAGGATGGGAGAGGCGGTGGCAATGTGCGAGCGTCTTCTTCAGCACGACTCAACTGTCGTCTCAACCCGGAGCGGCACCATCAACCGCAGGAAGGTGCTGGAGGTGATGATGGACGCCTGCCGTAAGCTTCACGACGACGACAAATGGCTGCGATGCGCCGACGAGCTTGCCGGCCTCTGCCACAGTCTCGGCATGGAGACCGAAGCCCTTCGGATGGAAGCTGAAATCGGCGCGGTCTTCACTTCGCTGGGGCGCACGGAGGAGGGCCTGGCCAAACTCGGGGAGGCCATCCGCGCCCTCGACGAGGGGGCTCCCAGCCTGGACCGCATAGACGCCGGCATCGTAGCCCGGAAAAGACGCATAGTGGCTCTGGACAAGCTTGGCCGCTACGCCGAGATGATTCCCGACTGCCTTGCCATCATCCAGAAGCTGGAAGACTACCGGAGCCGCCCCGGCGAATACGCCGAAGACAGCTTCCGCCTGCGCCCGGAACCTGCCGCTCACGAGCGCTACTGCAATTTCTACCTGGCACAGGCCCGGGCATATATGGCCATCGCCTGCACCTGCATCACGCCGCCCGACCTTCAGACCGCGGAAAGGTACGCCAGGCTTGCCGAGCAGTCGGAATTCGGCCGCTCATGGAAAGGCAGGTGGACGCTTTCTACGGTATGGAAGGCCCTTGGGGAGTGGGATAAAGTCATTGCCATAAGCAATGAAGTGGCTGACCGTATAGGTACCGACACTGTAAGCACGGACTTTGCCATTACGCTGAAAGACCGTGCAGACGCCGCCTTGGCGAAGGGTCAGTACAGGCTGGCCGCCTCGTATCTGCAGCGTCAGTCCGGCATCAAGGACAAACTTAACGAGAAACGTAACGAAGCCTCGGCGCAGGAGTACGCAGCCAGGTACCACTCCCTCGAGCAGGAAAAGATCCTGCAGGAGGAAAAGGCCAGATCGACCAGGAAAGACAGCATCATAGCGATAATTTCCGTCATTATGCTGATAGTGGTCGTTTTCGCCGTATTCTCGGTCCGCCAGCGCCGCTCCATCATTGAGAAGAACCGGGCGTTGGTGCGCATTATCGGAGAGTTGAACAAGTCAAGGGAGGTACCGGCAAATGAAGAGCCGAAACCGGACAGGGAGATGTTCGACCTGATAGACGGCACTATCAGGAACGAGAAGCTGTACACCGACGTCAAACTGCAGCGGCAGGACATAGTGGACCGCTTCAACATAAGCCGCCATTCGATGAACGACCTGTTCTCCGCCTACGCTGACGGACTGTCGTTCACTGCGTATATCAACAATCTGCGCCTGCAGGACGCCATTCGTTTGCTTCAGGAAGAGCCGGAGCTCTCAATCAGCGAGATTGCCGCTGCCGTGGGCTTCACCCCGGCCAACTTCAGGGAGCAGTTCAAGCGCCAGTACGGCATGACGCCTACGGAATACAGACAAAACACATAAATTTCAATTTTTTCGGTGACGCATACGGAGCGTCGCCACGTTATAAAGGCAAAGGAGAGTGTACAAGACTCTGAATGAGCAGGAGCTGGCCAGATACTGCTCACGAAAAGACAGGTTGGCGGGAGATGAACTGTATAGAAGATATGCAGTGCCCGTGTACGCACTCTGCAAGCGATATGTTGATGTTCATGTCATCTCCAGGGAGATTCCTCTTTCGAGCGAGTTTCAGGTCTTTTTTGTATTGCCCGGAGAAAATGATGGCTCTCATAGGGTCTGAACCGCCTTGAGATAATCTTCGAAGGAATTGCAACGAGTGCCACCGCCGTTCCTTATCTCATTGGCTGCAGCAAGGGTTTCCTCATTGGGTTCGTCTATGACGCCCAGACTGCGCAGATAGCCGACAAGACTTCTTCCCGCCTTGGTTCTTTCATTGACTGTTATCGTAATCTTGATAAGGAGGGCGACTATGTCGCTTTCAGAGGCATCAGCGGCTTTCAAAATGGCAGCAATAATAGAACGGCCAGCAAGCTCTATTTGTTGAGAATATAGTTGCACCGGGGATAGTTGGAGCAGCCGTAGAACTGCCCGTATTTCCCGTTCCGAAGGACCAGATTTCCGCCGCATCGAGGACACTTTCCGCTGGCCACTGCTG
>JAFSVP010000096.1 GCA_017444905.1 Bacteroidales bacterium | reverse complement strand
CTGGTCGAAATCCTTCTCCAGATGGTAATTCTTCAGTATGGTCGAGTCCAACGGATGGACCAGAAGGTCTGCTTCAGCATACATCCGGCTGATCTCAGCCTGAGTGCAGATGTAGTCTCCCTCGTGATTACGTCGGAAAGCCTTCTTGGGATTACCATCAATGTAGACTGGCTTGAAATCGAAAGAAGCGCGAGGAATCTTGAAGATTAGGATGAAGGAGCCATCGGTGTAACGGTCTACAATGATATCCTCCTCCTTTAACAGGCAGACGCTCACTTTCTGAGGATTATGCGCACTATCCCAAAAGGTTTTCTTGTACTTATTGATAGTATCCTCGTCAAAACCATCCGGTTTAAAGCGATGATTCTTCTCGATAATACCTAATACGATAATACCACCTGCGGTATTGGCAAAGGCAGAATATGTCTCCCAGAAGCTGCCCGGGAAGCCTCCTTTTGCACCCTTGAACTCAACTTCGTATCCTTCATTCTTGCCGCAAAGGCCAAGAATATATGTGCGAAAATCCTTCATAGTTGACAAATTTAAGGATTATTCCGAATTATCCCTTCAAATTCTTTTCAATGATTGCCATCTGCTCCGCTTTGACTTTCTCGGCGATATCAATGTAGGGCTTCATAACCTTGTAGTCTTTGTGGCCAGTCCACTTCATGACTACCTGAGGTGGGATGCCGCTGGAGAGGGCAAAGCAGATGAAGGTACGACGGCCGGCATGGGTGCCCATCATATTGTACTTGGGTTTTGTAGTCTCTTCCCGCTGGCCACCACGGTAGCCAGTCCCGCCCCGGTTTGCTTTGCTCCCGGTGACCGAGGGAAAAGGCCGCGCTCAGCGCGGGCTAATCCCTCCTCTCGGTTTACATCCGGTTCTTCTTTCCTTTCTCGTCAGCGAGCAACTCCTCCAGCATCTGAATATAGCCGATGTTTCAGGATGTAGTTATAGGGAAGTCGGCATATTTCGTCAGTTGTAACTGGCGAATTGTTCCAGGCTCATTATCAGCCAATTGTAATTCGCCAGTTGCAAGCCTAAAACCAGGCCGGCTCCTATCCCAAACAAGGCGGCCAATACCATATAGATTACGAACTTGTAGGTCCGTAACAGTTTGCGGTATTGTTTGTCGGTGTGGGGCATGGGGAATATTCGGTTCAGTCACATAACAGTCACATAAAATATCTACTGAAAATCAATGTGTTATGATATGCTTACTTGGGCCTGGTCACATCCTGGTCACATAAAACTACGCCCAGAATGGGACATACTTGGCGTACTTCTTTGAGGGTGCCGAATCGTCAGGCTTAATAAATTTTGCGCTGATGGTATCGGCAATGATACGAGAAGCCATAGAATAATTCTCGTCACTGATATTCAAACGACCACGGAAACTCTCGTTCGTCATTTTCTGACCAGAAAGGTTCTGCAGGCAACAAACTCGTGAATGGCTATCGGAGGGTACATGGGAATCTCTCGCGGTTTGCATTCAGACGCCTGTCGCTTACGATTAGACACCGATGGGGCTCTTCTGAATTGGTATCAGGCCTCTCTTACTCCGCCAAAGCTATGGCGGAGTAAGAGAGAAAAAGCCCAAAAACGCGCCTGCTCCGCCAAAGTCTTGGCGGAGCAGGAGAGGTGGATCTATTAGAACAGATAGTATTCCTTGAATTACGGTCTCTACCGGACAGGCCAGGGAGCGGCCTTTGGGTATTTTATTCCGAGACCGGACGGATGGACTGACCGAAGTAGCGGCTGCCGTAGTCTTTATAGACGGGGCTGGAATCATAGTCGAGGTCCCAGGCGCTGTTCGGGAAGCCCGTATTGAGGGTGGAAGACCAGAAGTAGCCGATAGACCCGACTCTGTAGGAGTCGGTGTAGTATCTGTAGCCGGCTGCCGGAAGGAAAATGCTGTTGTTGTTTACGAGGTATGTCACCAACCATCCGTTATGACCGTTCAGAGACTTCCATTCCCACTCGTAACATGAATTGTTGGTGGTGGCGACCAACTCGTCAATCTCGGCTGCCGTAGGCATACGCCATTTACCGCCAAGTTCGACGCGGGCGGCATCGTCCTCTGGGTCGAGCACCGTCTTGTCGTCAGGAGAACCGGAGCCGTCCCAGTAAGTGGCTTTGTCTGAAGGGCAATACTTGGTTAGCAGGTTATAATCGTCGTTGCACCACTTGTATGTAAACCAGGTGTATTCCGCCTTCGGCTCAGTCTCGCCCCAGGCGTAATAATCTCCGTATCCTTCAGGCGACGTGGCGCCGAGGTTGGCGTTCGACCATTTTACCGAAAGCCCCATATCGATGGCTACACAGCCGAATTTCCTGGTCGTGAAACTCTTTACCTCGCCCACAAGGTTTGCCGCCCCAATATTCAAAAACGCCTTGTAGTAGTATGTGGTAGAAGCTGTAAGGCCCGACACCAGGACGGAAAACCGCCCGTTCTTATCGACCTCGGAAGACACCACCGTCTGTCCGTTTTCCGGATATGGAGTTGATGAAGTTGAAATGATAAAGCCGTATTCTTTTCCCGTCAGCAGGAGCTCCGGATTCACATAACCGAACAAAACTGCGGAATTCATTGTAACCTCCGCAGCTTCCGCCGTCACGACGGGGTCTCCCTGCGGATTATCTTTGTTTTCCTTTTTACAAGCAATCAACAGCAGTGCAAGCGCTGCAAAAAAGACAGTTCGTTTCATACCGTAATAATACGCATTTCCGGAGATTATTACAAAAATGCGATTTCAGGTTTGACTGCACGCTGTTTGAGATGACTTTTTGGCATTTCAAAGATTTGTATGCCACTTTGGTCAGCTTGACCATTTAAAAAACCGAGGCGGCGGAAAGCCAGTGACTTCCGCCGCCCGGTATAAAGGGATATGACTAAATGTCAGTGGTTTAAGCTCGTTGGGTCTTAGGCCCTGATGGCAGCGATGCCGGGGAGCTCCTTGCCCTCGAGGGCCTCGAGCATTGCGCCGCCGCCGGTGCTGACATAGCTGACCTTCTTGGCGAAGCCCATCTGGGTAACTGCTGCAACGCTGTCGCCGCCACCCACGAGGGTGTAGGCGCCGGCCTCGGTGGCCTTGGCGAGGAGTTCGGCAATCTTGAGGGTGCCCTTGGCGAAGGCAGGCATCTCAAAAACGCCCACGGGGCCGTTCCAGAGAAGGGTCTTGGAACCGAGGATAACCTTCTCCCATTCTGCGAGGGACTTCTCGCCGGCATCCATTCCCTCCCATCCGTCAGGAATTTCGCCGGAGGCGACGGTCTTGCGGTTGGCGTCGTTGGAGAAAGCATCGGCTATGACGGTGTCGCCTGCAACGTAAACGTTTACGCCCTTGGCCTTTGCGGTGGCCAGGATTTCGAGGGCCTGGGGCATCAACTCGTCCTCGTGGAGGGAGTTGCCGATTTTGCCGCCCTGAGCCTTGACGAAGGTGTAGCCCATACCGCCGCCGATGATGAGGTTGTCAACCTTGTCGAGCATATTCTGCAGGACGGCGAGCTTGCTGGATACCTTGGAACCGCCGATGATGGCAGTGAAGGGGTGGCCGGCGTTCTTGAGGACGTTGTCGATGGCCTTGATTTCGCCTTCCATAAGGTAGCCGAACATCTTGTCAGAGGGGAAATACTCCGCGATGAGGGCTGTGGAGGCGTGTGCGCGGTGGGCGGTGCCGAAAGCGTCGTTGATATAGCAGTCGGCGTATGATGCCAGAGTCTTTACGAACTCTTTCTGGGAAGCCTTGACGGCGGCCTTGGCTGCCTTCTTCTCTTCGTCGGTGGCGTCTTCGGCAAGTCCGCGGGGCTTGCCTTCCTCCTCGGCGTAGAAACGCAGGTTCTCGAGGAGCAGGGCCTCGCCGGGCTTAAGGGCCGCGACCTCGGCCTGGGCCTTCTGGCAGTCGGGGGCGAACTTCACCTCGACTCCGAGGCACTCGGATACGTGTGCGAGGATGTGGCGGAGCGAGAACTTGTCGGCCACGCCCTTCGGACGCCCGAGGTGCGACATTATGATGAGGCTTCCGCCGCCGGCGAGCACTTTCTTGAGGGTGGGCATCGCCGCACGGATGCGGGTGTCGTCGGTAATTTCGAAGTTTTCGTTCAGGGGGACGTTGAAGTCAACCCTAACGATGGCTTTCTTGCCGTTGAAATCGTAGGAATCAATGTGCTGTTGCATAATTCTGAATAACAATAATCTCACAAATATACTGTTTATCCCGACAAGAAAAAAGTAAATTTTCCCAAAAGAGCATTTTTTGCCATCTTTGCAGGCAGATATGATAGAATTCCCTTCCCCTTCATGGCGCGGCTACGAACTGCTCGACAGCGGCAACGGCGAAAAGCTGGAGCGCTTCGGGACCTTCGTGCTCGCAAGGCCCGAGCCCAAGGCGCTCTGGGACAAGAGCCTCCCGCAGAATGAGTGGAACCGCCTCGCTCACACCCGCTTCCGCCCCGGTGCCGGCTTCGGCAGGGCCGGAAAGGAAGACAGCGGCACCTGGGAGATGCTCCGCAGGATGGACGAGCAGTGGCACATACGCTACCGCCTGAATCGGGAGGGCGGCTCCGACGAGCTCTCGCTGCGTCTAGGACTCACATCCTTCAAGCACGTGGGAGTGTTCCCCGAGCAGGCTCCGAACTGGGATTTCATATATCGTAAATGTCTGGAAGCGGGGCATCCGAAAGTGCTGAATCTCTTCGCCTATACCGGAGCAGCCTCGCTTGCCGCACGCGCCGGCGGGGCTGACGTGACGCATCTCGACTCGGTGCGGCAGGTGGTTACATGGGCACGCGGGAATATGGAGAAGAGTGGCCTCGACGGCATACGCTGGGTTGTGGAGGATGCGATGAAATTCGCCCGCAGGGAGGCTCGCAGGGGCAATCTGTACGACGGTATCATTCTCGATCCGCCTGCCTACGGGCACGGCCCCGACGGAGAGAAGTGGAAGCTTGACGAGTGTCTTTTCGAGATGCTGCGCACCGTGGGCTCGATACTCGCTCCGGAGCGCTCGTTCCTGGTGCTGAATCTGTATTCCAACGGCTATTCCGCAGCGCTCGGCGAGACTCTGGTGCGCGAAGCCTTCGGGCTCGGCGGCGCTCCGGCGGCAGATGCAGCCGGCACAGAAGCATCCACGGCCAAAGCCGACAGGGCCTTCCGCCTGAGCTCGGGCGAGCTTGCCCTCCGCGACTCCTTCGGCAAGGTTCTTCCCCTCTCCATCGTCGTCAGACTGGAAAGATAGTTTTGTCTGTCTGAAAAAAGATTATTTCTTTGCAGTGGAATCGTGACGGGGAATTCGGGCAGAAGGGATGACAACCCTCTCAAGCAAGAATCTTGATACGAGCCCCAAAAGTCGCCGCCTGGGCGGCTTTTATTTTTTGTTCCATACGGGAATTCAATACTGTACCTACTCGAATCATATGCAACACAGTGTGTACCTAACGTCCCTGAAATGCGGACGTTAGGTACGAAAATGGCCGTTTTTGTACTTAACCTCCATTATTTCGGGACGTCTGACACAGGGAAGGGGGGGGATGGTAGTCGAAGACCGTTGTAGCGGAAAGCGGCAAAGATTCGGAGCGCCAGCGACCGGGAGGATAGCTGCGAAAGCAGCGTAAGGAGGTACTCCTCCTTGTCCCTCGGGGGTGCAGGGGGATAGTAGTCGAAGACCGTTGTAGCGGAAAGCCTTCCGCTACAACGGTCTTGCGTAATGCGTAGCTTCCTTTTTCCGGGGCTCGGGACGGACGATGCCGGCAGGCTTGCGGCGCACGAACGACCACACGAGAAGGGCGACGCCGCCTAAAATGAAGGGAATAGAAAGCAACTGCCCCATATTCAGGGCCATAGTGCTCTCGAACTCCACCTGCGGCTCCTTTATGAACTCGATAATGAAACGCACTCCGAAGCATCCCACGAGGAACATTCCGAGGAAGAACCCCCTGTAAACCTTGTCGAGCTTCCACCTGTAAACGCCGAGCATCGAAAGGCCCAGCAGCAGGTAACTGAGTGACTCGTAGAGCTGAGTGGGGTGCTTGGGCTCCGTCTCGCCCCGAAGCTCGAACACGAAGCCCCAGGGAAGAGAGGTCACGTCGCCGTAAATCTCGGAATTGAAGAGGTTTCCGAGCCTGATAAGGCAGCCGGCGAAGCATATCACGATTACCAGCCTGTCTATAATCCAAAGATAGTCAAAATCATTCTTCTTGCCGTAATGCGATGAGAACCACCACATTCCGAGCAGGATGGCGATGGCGGCGCCGTGGCTTGCAAGCCCGCCCTTCCAGGGCATGAAAATCTCCAGGAAGCCCTCCCACGAGCCCAGATAATAATCGGGCTGATAGAAGAGGCAGTGCCCGAGGCGTGCGCCCACGAGCGTGCAGATGAGCATCGTGTAGAGCAGCGGGTCAAGCACCTTGTCGCTCACTCCCTCGCGGCGGAAGCACCAGCGAAGAATGTACCAGCCGAGTATGAAACCCGAAACGAAGAGCAGCGAGTACCAGCGTATACCCAGCGAACCGATATTGAAAAGCACGGGATTGACGTGCCAATGGACGAAAAGCGAGACCATATCAAAAATTTTTCAAAAATAATACTTTGAACGCTTATAAACAAACAAGCGCGGGTATAATTTTTGCAGGAAAACCGCGCCCGTACGCATATATGAAACACTTTATATTATTACTTTCCGCCCTGGCGGGATTATCCCTCTCCGCCACGGCACAGACAGGCCCGCAAAAGACCGCAGACTCTCAGGAGCAACCCGGTTCAAAGGAATCCGCAAGCTCCCAGGCACAACCAGGCCCGCAGGAAACCACGGACTCCCAGGCACAACCGGGCCCGCAGGAGAGCGCAGACTCCCTGCAAACCGGCAACTCCGGCACCATAGTCCTCACTCTGGACGACGCCCTCCGCATAGCCCTGTCGGAGAATGCATCGGTAAAGGTTGCAGACCTTGAAGTCACACGCACCGGATACGCCCGCAAAGGCACTTACGCGGCCCTTTTCCCGCAGATTGACGGCAACGGCAACTACCAGCGCACCATCAAGAAGCAGGTGATGTATATGGACGTAGACATCCCGGTAGGAGGAGCCTCGGCAGCCGCCAGACCGTCCGACGGCTTCGAAGTTGGCCGCTGGAACACCTGGTCTGCAGGCGTAAGCGCGTCCATGCCGCTCGTCAACGCCCAGCTCTGGAAGAGTCTCAGCATTTCCGACCAGGACGTGGAGCTTGCAGTGGAAAAGGCCCGCGGCTCGCGGCTTGATGCGGTAACCCAGGTAAAACAGGCCTTCTTCACCGTGCTCCTTGCAATGGAAGCCCTGGAAGTGTACCGCTCGGTGTACGACAATGCCGTGGCCAACCTGACGCTCACCACGCGCAAATACAACGCCCAGCGCGCATCGGAACTTGACCTCACCCGGGCAAAGACAGCCGTGGCCAACGCCGTACCCAACGTGTACGACGCCGAAAACTCGGTGGAGCTCGGCCTCTGGCAGCTCAAGGCCGTGCTCGGAGTGGACCTCGGAATGGACATAAGGCTCGCTGGCTCGCTCGGCGACTATGCCTCCCAGATGCAGGAAGATGCATATTCCGGCAACACCGACCTCTCTGCCAACACCACCCTCAGGCAGCTTGAAATCCAGGCCAGGCAGCTTGCAGGCACGATAAAGATGCAGCAGTACGCCTACCTTCCGTCGCTCGCTCTCGGCTTCACCTACAGCATCAACGCAATGGCCAACGACTATGTCTTCAGCCAGTACAAATGGTCTCCTTATTCCTACGTGGGCTTCAGCCTGAACATCCCCATCTTCGCCGGAGGCAAGAGGCTGAACTCAGTCAGGCAGGCCCGGGTGCAGGCGCAGGAGCTTGATATACAGCGGCAGAACACCGAAAGGCAGCTCCAGATTGCCATACGCCAGTGCCTCGGAACGATGGACACCGCCGGCAAGAGCTACGTCTCCGCCAGGAGCGCAGTCGAGACTGCCGGCAAAGCCTACGACATTGCCAGCAAATCGTACGAAGTGGGAAGAAGCACCCTCACCGATCTGAGCGACGCGCAGCTCGCCCTCACCCAGGCGCAGCTCGGCGAATGTCAGGCAATTTACAACTTCCTCATAGCCAGGGCCGAGCTTGAAAGCACCCTCGGAGCCGATTTTACAACCAGCGAAAAATAAACTTAAGACAATGAATATTAAAGCATTATTTGCACTCCTTCTGATTCGGCCCGCCGTCGGCTGCGGCAATCAAAGCGGAAAGGACTCCGGTGGAACTGCGGCCGCCACGGAAGAAAAAAAGCCGCTCGTTTCCGTAATCACGGCAGCAACTGAAAGCATCCCGCACACCGCCGTTTATTCGTCCACCGTGCAGGCAGGCGCAGTCAACAACATCGCCCCCCAGGGCACCGGACGCATCCAGAAACTCAACGTCGAAGTGGGCGACTTCGTCTCGCAGGGACAGATTCTTGCCGAGATGGACCGCGTACAGCTGGACCAGGCTGAACTCCGGCTCCGCAACGACGAGACCGAACTCGGGCGCGTGCGCAGCCTGCTCGACGAGGGCGGAATCTCGCAGGCCGACTTCGACCAGCTCGAACTCGCCTGCAAGGTGAGCCGCAGCAGCTACGACAACCTTCTGGAAAACACCATCCTGCGCAGCCCCATCAACGGAGTCATAAGCTCACGCGGTTACGACAGGGGCGATATGTACTCGATGGGCCTCCCCATCTACACCGTACAGCAGATTACGCCCGTAAAGCTCCTCGTGGCCATTTCGGAGACCGACTACACGCTCGTCAAGAAGGGCGACCGGGTGAGCATCAGCGCCGACGCCCTCCCCGGCAGGACCTTCGAAGGCAGCGTGCTGAGGATTCACCCCGTGATGGATGCCGCCACCCACACCTTCAACGCCGAGATTTCGGTACCCAACGGCAAGCGCGAACTGCGCCCGGGGATGTATGCACGCGTTACCGTCGACTTTGGCTCGAAGCAGAACATAGCCGTGCCGGATATGGCCGTGCTCAAGATGCAGGGTGCCGGCACCAAGTGCGTATTCATCATCGACTCCGAGGGCGTGGCCGTACAGAAAACGGTTGAAACCGGCCGTCATTTCGACGGCAAATATGAAATCCTTTCGGGGCTTGCCGAAGGCGACGCCGTTGTGGTGAAGGGCAATTCCACCCTCAAGGCGGGTCAGACAGTTGAAATATCAGAGCAATGAGCATCTACAGATCAGCCGTAAAGAATCCGGTGACGACCGCCCTGGTCTTCATCGCGTTTATGATTTTCGGCCTTTTCTCGCTGAGCCGCACCAGCATAGCCCAGTTCCCGGAGTTCGACTCCAACGTCATTATGGTGATGTCGTCGTACCAGGGAGCCAACGCCGCCGATATCGAAACCAACCTCACCAAGGTGCTGGAAAACGCCCTGAACGGCGTCGAGAACCTCAAGGAGCTGAATTCCAGGTCAAAGGAGAACATATCGCTGCTCACGCTCACCTTCGAATACGGCACCGACATCGAGGAGGCCACCAACAGCGTGCGCGACAAGCTCGACATGGTGAACTCGATGCTCCCCGACGGGGCCTCACTCCCGGTAATCTTCAAGTTCAGCGCCGACGATATGCCCATAATGATTCTCACCGCCTCGGCGGAAGAGAGTCTTCCCGGGCTCGACAAGATTCTTGACGACAAGCTTGCCACGCCCCTCGCCCGCGTTTCGGGCGTAGGAACGGTGAGCGTGGCCGGCGCCCCCACACGCGAAATCCAGGTCTATTGCGACCCTTCGCGCCTGCAGGCTTACAACCTCAGCATCAGCACGATAGCCGGCATCATCGCCGCCGAGAACCGCAATCTCCCTTCCGGCAACATCGACATAGGTTCCAGCACCTATACACTCAGGGTGCAGCAGGAATTCACCGACCCCTCGGAGCTGCTCGACATAGTCCTGGGCTCGGTCGGAGGCAGGACGGTGTACCTTCGCGACGTCGCCACGGTGCGTGACGGCAGCGAGGAGCGGGAGCAGGAATCCTATACCGACGGCACCCGCTGCGCCCGCATCATCATCCAGAAGCAGGCCGGAGCCAACACCGTGAACGTCATCCGCGGCGTCAAGGCCCAGCTCAGGAAAATCAGGCACAACCTTCCATCCGACGTCAAGATTACGGTCCTCGTCGACGGTTCCACGGAAATCATCAACACCATCAAGACCCTGCGCGACACCATCATCATCACCTTCATAGTGGTTATGCTGATAGTGTTCATCTTCCTCGGCAACTTCCGCTCGACAATCATCATCGTCCTGTCGATACCGATTGCCCTGCTGGCCTCGCTGGTGTACCTCTTCGCCACCGGCAACACTCTGAATATCATATCGATGTCGGCTCTCGCCATAGCCATAGGAATGGTCGTGGACGACGCCATCGTGGTGCTCGAGAACGTGTCCACCCACCTCTCCCGGGGAGAGAAGCCCTCGGAGGCGGCGGTTCACGCCACTTCGGAGGTGGGCATCTCGGTCATTGCCTCCACCCTTACGATGCTCTGCGTGTTCCTGCCGCTTACTATGATAAATGGAATGGCGGGCATAATGTTCAGGCAGCTCGGATGGATAGTGAGCATCATCATGACCGTCTCGACCGTGGCGGCGCTCACCCTCGTGCCCATGCTCTGCTCGCGCTGGCTCAAGCCCAACGAGAAGCACGGACGCGTGTACAACGCCGTTTTCGAGCCCATCAACCGTTTCATTGACGCCATTTCGAGAGGATACGGCCACGTCATCGACTGGGCCACGGGCCACCGTGCGGTGGTAATCGGCGGATTCGCCGCCGTGTTCGTGGCGGTGCTGCTCCTGCTCGGCCCCGGGATGAAGACCGAATTCTTCCCCCACAGCGACACCGACCGCATATCGGTGAACATCGAACTGCCCATGGGCACGGCGCAGGACGTCACGCGCGAATTCGCCTTCAGCCTCTATGATGAGGTGAAGGAAGCTGTGCCCGAGGCAGAGCGCATCAACTTCACCTTCGGCCAGGCAGACTCCGACAATGTCTTCGCGAATATGCAGAACAACGGCACCCACGTCATTTCGATGAACATAAGCATAGGCACGAGCAGCACGCGCGAGCGCAGCTCGGCCGAGATTGCCGACGTGGTGCGAGGCATCCTGCGCAAGTACCCCGACATACACAGGGGCACGGTCACGGAAGGCAACGGCCGGATGGGCGGAGCCTCCACCGTGAAGCTGGAAATCTACGGATATAGCTTCGAGAGCACCGACATGGCGGCACGCGCACTGCGAGAAAAGCTCCTCGAAGAGCCGGCTTTCACACAGGTAACCCTCAGCCGCGACGAATACACCCCCGAATTCAGGATGGACTTCGACCGTACCAAGCTGGCAATCAACGGCTTGAACTCCACCACCGCAGGGCAGGCGTTCTGCGCCGCGATGAGCGGCTCGCTGGCGTCGTTCTACCGCGAAGACGGCGAGGAGTACAATATCCGCGTACGATACTCCCCGGAATTCAGGACCAGCGTGGAAGACCTCGGCAACATTCTTGTGACCAACGCCGCAGGAGCACAGGTGAGAATGAAGGAGCTCGGCACCATAGTCGAGACGCTCGTACCTCCCACCATCGAGCGCAAAGACCGCGAGAGGCTGATTACCGTGACGGGCATCGTTGCCCGCGGATACGCCCTTTCGGAAGCCGTGGAAGCGGCGCAGCGCTCAATCGACGCCACCGGCATCCCGTCCGAGCTCAGCGTCGAGATAGCCGGAGACTATGAGGAGCAGCAGGACATGTTCGCCGACCTCTTCGTACTCATCGCCCTGATAATCATAATGGTATATATGGTTATGGCATCCCAGTTCGAGTCGTTCATGAGCCCGTTCGTGATTATGTTCAGCGTCCCGTTCGCAGTGGTGGGCGTGCTGATTGGCTTCAGCATAACCGGGGTCAGCCTCGGAATGATGTCAATGGTGGGCGTCATCATCCTGCTGGGTATCGTGGTGAAGAACGGTATCGTGCTGATAGACTATACGATACTCTGCCGCGAACGCGGTATGGGAGTACGGGAGGCGTCGGCCACTGCGGCCCGCAGCCGTCTGCGCCCCATCCTTATGACCACCCTCACCACGGTGCTCGGAATGCTGCCGATGGCAATCGGCGTAGGTGAAGGGTCGGAGCTCTGGAAGTCGCTGGGTATCACCGTATGCTGGGGACTCTCCATCTCCACGCTGGTGACCCTGGTGCTGATTCCTACCGTGTACTGCTCGCTCTCGCTGGGCAGGGAAAAACGAATGCAAAGAAAATCCCTCAGAAAATGAAAGCATTATTCATAAGTTACAATCAGGCTTACAACGAGGAAATCGTACAGATACTTGAGGATGCCGGACAGAGGGGATTCACCCGCTGGGAAGACATCCAGGGGCGGGGAAGCCGCGACGGAAGGCCGCACCTCGGGAGCCACGCCTGGCCCGAACAGAACCACGCCATTCTCAGCGTAATGGAAGACAATAAGGCTGAAGAAGTACTCAAGTCGCTGAAAGCCAAAGACCTTGAAGCTCACGACCTCGGCCTGAGGGCCTTCGGCTGGAATGTTGATTTTTATTATTAATTACTTAACTTTGTAGGTCAAGAAATACCAAAAAATATGGAAAAGGTCATAACATCCGAAAATTTCAACGAAATACTGGCCACCGGCCGCCTCCTCGTCATTGATTTCTGGGCACCTTGGTGCGGCCCCTGCCGCGCCCTCAGCCCCATCGTGGACGAGCTCGCCGCCGAATACGCCGGAGTAGTTGACATTGCCAAATGCAACGTCGACGACTGCGAGGAAATTGCCGCGCAGTTCGGCGTACGCAACATCCCCACCCTGGCCTTCGTCAAGAACGGCGCACTCGTGGACCGCTCCGTAGGCCTTGTACCCAAAGCAGCTCTCAAAAACAAAATCGATTCCTTGAAATGAAAAAACTTTTCATCGTCCTGGCAGGGCTCCTCATAGCCGCCAGCGCATCGGCCCAGCTCGGCATAAGCGCCGGACTCACCTCCACCGCCACCAGCATCAAGGATGCAGCAAAAGACATCGGCAACGTCAACCTGTTCCACGCCGGTCTCTGCTACAAAATCCCCCTCGCAGGCAAAGTCGTCACTCTCCAGCCCGGCGTCATCTACAACCTCAAGGGCACCAAGTTCAAGGAAATGGAGTCGGTGAGGGATGTCAACTTCGAATGGAAAACCGGTTATATCGAGGTCCCCGTCCAGCTCCAGATAGGCTTCGGCATTGCCGACGTAGTCCGCATTTACGGTATCGCGGAGCCTTTTGCAGGCATTGCAATCCACAACACCGTCACTGCCGACGGCACCACCGAAAAGAACACCTGGGACAGCTTCAAGCAGCGTCTCGAGTGGGGTGCCAGCCTCGGCGCCGGCGTCGAGTTCTTCAAGCGCGTGCAGGTGTCGGTCAAGTACTTCTGGAACTTCGGCAACGTCTTTGACGGAACTTTCGACGGCCAGGATATCGCATCCAACTTCTCGTCTTCGAAAATCGGCGGCATCTCCGCTTCCGTAGCTGTCCTGCTGTTCTAGGATGAAGAGGCTGCTGCTTTACTGCTCCGCCTCCGACAAGATAGACCAGATCTACAACGACGCAGCCCGCGCAACCGTAAGGGCTGCGGCTGCCAAAGGGTATATGCTCGTATCCGGCGGCACCGTGAAGGGCACGATGGGCGTGATTTGCGAAGAGGCGCACAAGTGCAGAATCCCCTGCAAGGGGGTTTTGCCTTTGTTTATGGCGCCTCTCGCCCATCCCTTCCTCACTGAAACCATCTGGACCGGCACCATGTCGGAGCGCAAGGAGGCGATGCGCGAGGGTGCAGACCTAGTGGTGGCCCTCCCCGGCGGGATAGGGACTATGGACGAGCTCTTCGAAACCATGGTTCTCGCAAAGCTCGGCCGTACGTCCTGCAAGCTGGCGGCGCTCAATATCAACGGCTTCTACGACCCTCTGGACGCTCTTCTCCGCCATATGGTTGACACCGATATGCTGGAAGAGAGCGACAAGCGCCTGCTCTTCCTTCCGCGCAGCGTGGAAGAGCTCGCAGCCCTTATGTAAGCTGATTTTTCGGGATGGAACGAGGCGATATCATTGCATTTCTCGGTAATGACTGGACGCGCACCGTCGAGGTGATGCGCGCGAGCCTGCGTTCCGACATCCCTATGCTCGACGCCCTCAACGAGTCGCTCTTCGGGAACGGAGGCAAATGCATACGCCCGCTTATCTCCCTGCTGACGGCAAGGGCCTGCGGAAGGCTGAACGATGACAGTGTGCGCCTTGCGGCCGCTTCAGAGCTTCTTCACAACGCTACGCTCTTCCACGACGACGTAGCCGACGAAAGTGCCACGCGCAGGGGCCGGGCCACGCTTTTTGCCCTCATGGGGCCGTCTCCCGCCGTGCTTGTAGGCGACTTCTGGCTGGCCCGCTCGGTGGAACTCATAATTTCGACGAAATGCAAGGACGAGGCCGTAAGGCTGTTTGCCCTTACGCTCTCGCATCTTGCCGAAGGAGAAATGCTCCAGCTGGAAAAGGCCGCCAAGGCCGACACTACCGAAGAAGATTATCTTCGAATCGTGTATTCCAAGACAGCATCCCTGTTCGAGACCGTATGCCGCACCGGCGCCCTCTCTTCGGGCGCTGACAAGGCGATGATAGAGGCTGCCGGCCGTTTCGGCAAGGCCGCCGGAATAGCCTTCCAGATAAGGGACGACATATTCGACTACAGCCCCGAGCTCGATACGGGCAAGCCCTCCGGAGCCGACCTGCGCGAGGGGAAGATTACCCTGCCGCTGCTGGGGGCCATCCGCGGCTCCGCCGAAGAAAAAAGAATCCGCGCCCACGTGGCGGACATTCCCGGCAACCCTGAGGCCTGCGCCGAGGTGCAGGCGTTCGTACTGGAGCACGGCGGGATTGAATATGCCGCCTCCCGCCTTCAGGATTTCATCGCCGAGGCCCTTGAGGCTCTCGAAGCTTTCCCTCCTTCGGAAGAAAGGGAAATGCTGGCGGCCCTTGCACGCTCAAACGCTTACCGCACGGTATGAGATTCGCTGATGTTCAAGGACTTCCGCAGGAGGCTACGGTTCTGCGCACGATGGTGGATTCGGGAAGGATTCCCCACGCCATCCTGCTGTCGGAGCCTGATGGGGGGCCTGCCTTTGCGGTTGCGGGTGCGTTCCTGCAGTATCTTTACTGCCGCTCGCACGAGGGAGGCGACTCCTGCGGAGCGTGTCCGTCGTGCAACAAGATATCCAAGCTCATACATCCCGATGTCCACTATATCTTTCCTGTAGTGTCGCCCGGAAGCTGCAACGCCCTGATGCCGAAGCTTCGGGAACTGGCGGCGGGCGGCGGAAATTTCACCGAAGCAGCGTTCAACGCCGCAATGGGCGCCGAGGGCAAGTCGGCCCTGATTCCGGTGGCCGAGGCAAAGGCCATTCTCTCCGACCTTTCGCTCAGCGCGCTTGAGGGCGGATACCGTGCAGTGGTGATTTACCTCCCGGAAAAGATGAACCAGGAGGCGGCCAACCGCCTGCTGAAAGCAATAGAGGAACCTGAACCCAACACCCAGTTCGTCCTCATCACCCACGCGCCCGAGAAGGTTCTCGGAACCATTCTCTCGAGGTGCCAGCACATAAGGCTCACGGCACCGGAACCTGCACCGGAGTTCGACGAACCTGAGCTTCTGGATTCGCTGATGGAGGCTCTTGCCGCCAGGAGCCTTGCAGACGCCCTGGCCGTAGGGGAAAAGCTTGCGGCGCTGCCCTCGCGCGAAAGTGCAAAGGCATTCTGCCGCTTCGCGTCCGACGCTATGCGCAACGCTTTTCTTGTTCAGCAGGGCCTGCCCCTGAAACCGAGGGGCCCGCGCCCCTGTCCCTGGGCCACGAAGGCCCGCAAGACCTTCCCGAGAGCCGCTGTAGCCTGTTTTGACAGGGCTTATATGCTCATCGGGCGCAATGTAAACGTAAAAATAATTTTCACCGACCTGGTGAACAGACTTTCAAGGATTTTCTGATGGACAACGAAACCATACAATACGACTGCTTCCGCGGCTGCGTGGTCAGCCCCGACTCCGAAACGGGCGAAGAGTCCTGCGGATACAGGGCCGGTTGCTGCAAGCTCTCGGCCCGCAACTGGCTGCAGGGCGTCGAAGACGGCTCCTGCCCCGACCTTTTCGATGTGCGGTTCAAGAACACCCGAAAGGGCTTCTACGTCAACGATTCGCAGCAGAAAATAAATATAGGTGACTTCGTTATTGTGGAAGCCACCACCGGACACGACCTCGGCATAGTCACACTGAGCGGCCCCATCGTGAAGAAGCAGATGGCCTGCAAGGGCATCGACCCCGAGCACACCGAGTTCAAGAAGATTTACCGCAAGGCCAAGAGCGCCGATATCCAGAAGTGGCGCGAAGCTACCGCCCGCGAGCAGGAAACTATGATTAAGGCCCGCAAGATAGCCACCGAGCTCGGCCTGGATATGAAAATCGGCGACGTGGAGTTCCAGGGCGACGGCACCAAGGCCATTTTCTACTACATAGCCGACGGCCGCGTGGACTTCAGGCAGCTCATCAAAGTCTTTGCCGAAGAGTTCCGCATCCGCGTGGAAATGAAGCAGATAGGCGCTCGCCAGGAGGCCGGCCTGATAGGAGGTCTCGGAGTCTGCGGACGCGAGCTTTGCTGCGCCAACTACATTACCTCCTTCCAGAGCATCTCCACCGCCGCGGCCCGATGCCAGGACCTCTCGCTCAACCCCCAGAAACTCGCCGGCCAGTGCGGCAAGCTGAAGTGCTGCCTCAACTACGAGGTTGCCAACTATCTCGACGCACAGTCGAGGCTGCCCAAGGTCCAGGGTCCGCTCGAATTCGAAGACGGTAACGCATATCTGCGAAAGACCGACATCCTGCGCGAGATTATGTACTTCTCTTATGACCGCAACGCCGATTCCGACCTCTATCCACTTGACGCGGAGGAGGTTAGAGAGATAATAAAGATGAACCGAGAGGGCCGCAGGCCCGAGTCGCTGCGCACCGAGCCCGAGCCTTCGCTCCCGGAGTTCGTGACGAGCGTAGGCGACGACAGCATCTCGCGTTTCGACTCTCCGAAGCGCAAGCGTTCGCGCGGCGGACGCAAGCGCGGCGGCAACGCAAAGCGGGGCGGCAAGGGGCAGAAGGAGCCAGGCAACGGCGCTCAGTGATGCGGTCGGGAGCGGCTTTCCTACTGCTCGGCGCGCTCGGCGTTCTTGCCGCAGCCTGCGCCAAGCCTGAATCAAGGGAGTACTTTGCCCGCTCCGACGGCAGCGGAGAATATATCTTTACCATAGAATTCGACGATACCGCGGCGCTTTACGACCTGTCGCTGTACTACAGGCGCGACAAAGCTCTTTTCAGGCGCGACACTCTCGTGTCCTTCCCCCTGAAGATGGTATGGCAGGCTCCGTCGGGCCTTTTCTTCTCCGAGACGGTCCACTGCCCCGCGGACTCCGTCCGCGTGCGCTACCGCAGCGGCCTCGCCCCCGGCGAGGCGGGCGAGTGGACCCTCCGCGCCACGGCCGGCCCCGAAGCCTCGGGCCTTCGCGGCCTCGGCATCATCTGCCGCAGAAGGGACGGGGTAAAGTAAAGACGATCTATATCAAATAATCAATCAGATTGATTTTTGTTGAGATAAAACGTAGATTTGTATGATTTTGTTTAAAGTAATCCTATGGATTGTCAGGATGTGTTTGCTGTATTTCTCCCTTGGCATCGCATTTTCAAATTTAGACACTGGAGAATCTCTCGGTAAGGGCTTCTACGTTCTTGACAGATTGATTGAATACAGGGGCGGAGAACATCAGTTTTATAAAAACTATAAGGATAATCTTGTAGTGCCTCCGCATATAATATCGTACATAAATACGGATGACTACTTGTTGGTAAAATCACTTCATTGCCAGTATGTAATGGGCTATGATATGGAGCCTGATCTGGTCTATCCTGTTCATAAATATACGATGTATTACTGGTATATCGACAAGAATGCCCTGTCAGTGTACGGTCCGGCGTTGTATCCTGAACTGTATTCTTTCTTCGTAGAGAAGGACCTCGCAGGACACCTGCCGAGAAAGCGCGTTCAGCCCTGAAACGGAGCGGTGGAATCTGCAGCGAAGGTCGCGTAAAACAAGCAGATGCGTATAAAAAGGAGGCCGTCCCCTTTGAGAGCCGGCCTCCTTTATAACAGGTAAAGCCAATCTACCTTACGGGATAGAACTTCAGCGACAGCGTCATATGGTCGCCCTCCCACCAGGCGTCGCCGTAGGAAGAATCCCTTCCGGAATCGTAGCCCTGTATCGGCATCGACGGAATGGTGAAGTTATAATACTCGGGGTACGAAGTTTCCAGGTGCCAGACATTCTTCACGTTCTTGGCCGCGCCCCAGACTCCGTCCTTCACGGTAATGGTGAAGCTCAGGTCGTACCAGTCCTGAAGGGCCTCCACGAAGTATCCGTCGGCAACTTCCGACACCTTGATGGTGCTGTAGCCGCTGCCGTCGGTCCAGCCCTCATTAAGGAAAGTATAACTTCCGTCACTGAGATAATGCTCTCCGGAATACGAAATCGTCCAAATATTGGGCAGCACCGGAGGCTGGCGGAAGCTCACCATAAGGCTCGAGCGCAGCAAGGTGGCGTCGTCGGTCATCGTGCTCTTGACAGTAATGGTGAGTATCACGAGCTGGGGCGACTTCTCCACGAACTCCTTGATGGAGAGATTGAGGGGCGACCCGCTTTTGGTCACGCCTACCTTTACGAAGTTGTCCGACTGGGCCTTGTACCACACGTGGCTCTCGAGCCCTTCGGTAAACTGCTCGAAGCGGAGGTCTTCGTCGGTATATGCCTGCATAAGTGCCTTGTCGTATTTCAGCCAGCCCGGAAGGAAACCGTAGCTGTAAACGTCGGGGCCGCACAGATGATACGGGAGGACTTCCGAGGAGGAGCGCCTGCAAATCACCTGCTGCTCGATGGACGAGTAATTGACGCCCGACACCAGCTCGCCGTTGCTGTACATCCAGGCAAAATCCATATAGCTCTCGGTATCGAAGAACTTGAGTCCCTTCTCCTTCAGGAAGGAGTCGAATACCTTGCGGACGGTGGTGGTGGCGGTCCATCCCGCCTTCTGGAGCTCGAGCAGGCGCACGACGGAATTGTGGCCTTTCTTCTTGGCGAGCCACTGGATGAACGCGGCCATACCGTAGCCGTGGTTCTGATAATTGTCAGAGCCCACCCACCATTCAGGAGAGAAGAACGACTTGACGAAGCGGCGGTAATTGTCTTCCTCCGCGGCAGCTCCGCTCAACGCCTTGCCGTTGTTCACGAACTGCTCGCTCCATACGGCTATGGCCTCTGAAAGCATCGTCCATTCGCTTCCGAACCTGCCGGCGGCACCGTTCTCCCATAGGGCCAGGCGCGGGTCGTACTTGATACAGTGCACCGCGTGGACGGTTTCGTGGATGATGGTGGTCTGGATGTCATCGCCGGTAGTGGAGTCAAGCATCTTCTTGATACCGGTGGCGTTGAGCTGTATGTGGCCGGAGGTTTTCACGAACTTGGGCGTGAGGTAGTATCCCCAGATGAACTTGGGGTTGGGTTCTTTTTCTGTGGGCTTCGGCTTGTCGCCGAGTTCTACTATCTCATAGTAAATCTTCGGCATTTCGAAGCCGCGGGCCATAAGTATCGACTGGCAGGTGGGCACCCACTTGCGTATGTAATCGTTTATCTGCGACTTGATAGGCCTGTATTTGGCCTTGTCGGTGCTGGACATGTTCCAGTCGAAGGTCCAGTTGAGTTCAGCCTTGGTGCCGAGAGCCATTGCCGATACGTCCCCGTCTTCACCGTTGCTCACGAGGCCCACGGTGAAGACCGCGTTCCCCTCTTTGGTTGAACGGGTTTCGGGTATGGTCACGTCGATGGTTCCGGAGCCTGGCGTCGAGTCCATTATGCAGGTAGCCTTCATGTCCTGTTCGAGGCTGATGGCATAGTACTCGGTTTTCATGACCGCGTGCACTTTCGAAGGGTCTCCACTGTAATTGATTGATACCGTGACAGGCTTGGATGAGCCTGACTCGGGCATCGTGAACTGGTAGAACGGAGAGGCCTCGTCGATGCCGGCAACGGCGCCGGCTGCCACCGGTGTGATGGCCACCCTGTCGCCGCTCTTGAAAGTTCCACTGTTGAAAGTAACGGTAACGTCGTCCCTTGTGATGTTGCCTGCAGAGGCGCTGACGTCCTGCCAGTCGGCGTCGCTCACTATGGCGTCGGGGGCGAGGGGGTCGGTATACACTCCCATGCAGGAACTGAGGGCAAGGAACGGCAGAAGCGCCGCAAAAATGCGCAGAATTTTCATAACTGTCAGGATTTTCCGCAATATAGCAAACATATCCCTATTGGACAAATTATATGTATCTTTGCAATATGAAACGCTTCGCCCTTGCAGTCCTCCTGCTGCTCTGCGGTCTTGCTGCCGCGGCCCAGACCACAAAGGTCAGGGGCACCGTCACCGATGCCGACAGCGGAGACCCGATTCCCTTTGCCGGAGTGTTCTTCAAGGGCACGACCATAGGCATCACGGCCGACCTCGACGGGCACTTCACCCTCGAAACCCGCGACTCCGAAGCCACAGTGCTGGTATGCCAGCTGCTTGGCTACGACACAGTCGAAATGCCGGTGCGCAAAGGCTCCTTCACCCAGTGCGACTTCAAGATGAAGCTTACCGACAACCGCCTTTCGGGCGCAGTAGTGAAGGCCGACAACCGCCTGATAAAGAGGCTGCTGTCGAATATCGACAAGCACCGGGGCCGCAACGACCCGGAGCGCCGCCCCGTCTATACCTGCGACGTTTACAACAAGATGGAGCTCGACCTTACCCACGCCCAGGAGATACTCACGGGCAAGCGCTTCCTGCGCGAATTCGGCTTCGTCTTCGACTATATGGACACTTCCGCCGTCAGCGGAGTACCTTACCTGCCGGCGATGATTTCGGAATCGGTGGTTCAGAGACGCCACACCAGCAACCCCGACGCCGACGACGAGACCGTCATTGCCAACCGCATCTCCGGCATCAACCCCGACTCCAACATGCTGAGCCAGTTCACCGGCAGCATGCATCTGAAAATCAACTTCTACAAGCCCTTTATCAACAGCTTCAACGTAGAGTTCCCCTCTCCCATCCAGAACGCGGGCCTGCTGTATTACAACTATTTTATAATCGACACCCTTCAGGTTGACGGGCGCAAGACCTACCTCGTGCGCTACCACCCGAAGAACGGCATCTCCAGCCCCGCCTTCGACGGAGAGATGCAGATAGACGCGGAGGAGTTCGCAATCCGCAGCATTCACGCGAAGATGAAGCGCGGCGGCAATGTCAACTGGCTGAGGGACTTTGTGATAGATGCAGAATACGAGCGCCTGCCCGACTCCACCTGGTTCTACAAGCAGGACAAGATGTACGCCGATTTCAGCATCGCCCTGGGCGATTCGTCGAAAGTAATGTCGGTGATAGGCACGCGGCAGCTCGATTTCTCGAACCCCGACTTCAGCGACAAGCCTTCCATCGACAGGGTGAACGGCCCCGTGAAAGTGGAGAGCGACTCCAATCACAAGAGCGAGGAGTACTGGGACAGCGTGCGTCCTTACGCCCTCACGCAGAAGGAGAAGGACATTTACAAGATGGTGGAGCAGATTCAGGACATGCCTCTCTACCAGACGCTGTACACCACCGTTTATACCATAGTCACAGGCTACCTCGACCTCGGCCCCGTGGGCATAGGCCCCTACCTCAAGCTGATCAGTTTCAATAATCTGGAAGGGTTCAGGCCACGGGTCGGAATACATACGTCCAAGAACCTGAGCCGGAAGTACCGCTTTACCGGCTTCCTTGCCTACGGCACCCGCGACCGGGAATTCAAGGGCGGAGTGTCCACAGAGCTGCTCTTCAGCCGCGAGCCAACGAGGAAGCTCACCGTCGATGCCCATTACGACGTGATTCAGCTCGGGCGAGGCACCGGCCAGTTCACCGACAACAACATCCTCAGTTCCATCTGGCACGGCCAGCAGAAGCTCTGCCCTATGTCGAGCTACTCGGTACTGTACGAACACGAGTTCGCGATGGACTTCAACGCTTCTGCCGAAGTGGCCCTGAAACGGTATTATGCCAACGGTTTCGTGCCCATGATGCGCTGGGACGGGACTTCCATAGGGAGCCTGGCCACTAACGAGCTGCACCTGCAGGCGCGTTTCTCAAAAGAGGAGACCGTAAACCGCGGGCACTTCATAAAGACTTATATGCATACCAACTATCCGGTCTGGACCATCGACCTGACGGGGTCGGTGTCCGGGCTGCGGAAGGGCGACTGCGGCTTCTTCCGGCCCGAGCTCACGATGGACTGGAAGTTCCGCATTCCTCCGGCAGGAATGTCTAAACTGCATATCAACGCCGGTACAATCGTGGGAACCGTGCCCTGGCCTATGCTGCACCTGCACGAGGCCAATTCAACCAACCTGATGGACAAGAGCGCATTCTCCTGCATGGATTATTTCGAGTTCGCGTCCGACACTTGGGTGACGGCTCTCTGGTACCACAATTTCAACGGCTTCTTCCTCGGCAAGATTCCGCTGCTGAAGAAACTTAACCTGCGCGAGGAGCTTACTGCCAAGCTTGCCTGGGGCAGCCTCCGCGACGCCAACAACGGCACGCTTCCCGGCTACGGCGCTCCTCTCCAGTTCCCCGACGGGATGACTGCGCTGGGCAAGGTCCCCTATGTCGAGCTCGGAGCTGGTATCTCCAACATTTTCAGGCTGGTACGCGTAGATTTCATATACCGCCTCACCCACCGCCGGAAGCAGATGCCCGACGGCTCCGTCATCGCCGCCCGCCGCCCCTGGACCATCAACGTCGGCCTGGAATTTCGGTTCTGATGCTCCCCGAGTATCAGAACGAAATTACCTATAATCACCCTGCACCGTTCAGCTTCCACGTTACCCCTCCCCCAAACCCCCGCCCTCGGGGCGGAGGCTTTCAGTCGCTGTCGCTCCGAATGCGTGTAGAATTGCGTTTTCAATTACAAGATGGAGACATGTAATGTTGGGGGCGCTCCCCCTTACGCCGCTACCGCGGCTATTCCCCCGGTCGCTGACGCTCCGACATCGTGCGGGTGTAATCTTCTGAATTGGCATAAGCCTCTCTTACTCCGCCATAGCATTGGCGGAGTAAGATCGAAAAACCCAAAAAACGCGCTTACTCCGCCACAATCTCGGCGGAGTAAGAGAGGTAAAGGGAAACCTTTCCTGGGCCACCCAAGCTTGGGCGGGGTAAGCGAACTTCCACGTGTATTCTCTCCTCCAGCAATAATAATTAGAGAATCCGATGGTACATTATGTGCGCAATCTGGGTATTTACCGAAGCATCACAATATCCTGTCAGCGGACACGCCTAAAAACACCGCTTTTGATGAGATTTTATTGCATCTTGCCATAAATACTGTATATTTGCAACATTATTATTAGATAATTATGTCACAGGTTTCTATGACTGTCCGGATGGATTCCGGCTTAAAATCATCTTTTGATGCACTCTGTGCCCAGTTTGGAATGAGTGCGAATACAGCCATGAACGTATTCGCAAAGGCTGTCGTCCAACGTGGTAAGATTCCTTTTGAGATTCGCGGCGACAAGCCAGTCGCAGTTGAAGAAAGCGAGGGCCTGAAAGCATTCCGTGCAATCCGTGCAATGGCGGAAGCAGGAGCTTTCCCCGACCTTTCAATTGAAGAAATCAATGAAGAAATCCGCGAGGCGAGGAAGTCAAGATGAAGATTTACGCAGTTTTCGATACGAACATAATTGTGTCAGCCCTGATTTCACGCAGGGCCAACACAGCAGTTGTACTCGCATTCGAGACATTACTATCGGGCAAAGTCATCCCATTGTATAACAAAGCTGAAAATCCCGAACCTTTATACCTAGGTCCGGGATATTTGCTTGATGTTACGTGGCCTACAGGTCCTTTGGCGCCTGTGGCTCGCCGTTCTGTTCTTCGCCCTTGTAGACGTATTTGATTCCCAGCAAGTCAAAGATTTGCCGCTGCTTGAGGGTGGCCGTCGTGAAGCGGTCCTTGTATTTCCCCACGAAGTGGACCTTCGAGTATGTTTCCACCTTGTCCAGCATGTCGCTGGCGGACCAGTAGTGCCGGTCCTTTTCCGGTATTGCAGACACGGTCCTATTGAGGGACGAGAGCAGGATGAGCGCCACGAAGTTGATGAAGATCTTGCCCAGGATGGTCGCGCTGCTGTGACTGCGCAGCCTGTTCAGGTCCATGACGTTCTTCAGGTCGTCAAAGCCGAGCTCCACCTCTCCCCGGTCGCGGTAGTCCCTGAGCGCCTGCGGTGCCGTGAGCTTCGTGGTCCCGATGAGGATCCAGTAGCAGCTGTCGTTTTCAAGATACTCCCGTACGGCCGCTTCGTTCTGGATAACCTTGCGCCCCCTCTTGGGCGTGTCCTTCACGATGAAGTACTGCTCGTAGAGACTCCTGTGCGCCTCGATGGGACTGCCCGCCACCAGCTCGTCGTAGCACTTCTTGAGCTTTATCATGAACGCCGCCACGGCTTTGTCCTTGCGTGCAGGGTCATAGTAGATGTGGTACCAGGTCCTGCCGTATTCCGGCGTGGCCTTGTAAACGGTCTTTCCGTACAGGGTCACCCCCTCGCCGTCGTATATCACATTCATCGGACTGACGAGGGTGGCCCTGTGTTCGGCGATCATCTCCTTCCCCCATTTGACGTTGGACGGGACAGGAACCAGGAACTTGATCCCGTTGTCCTCCAGGTTCTTGAGGTTCCCGGCACTGTAGAAGCCCCTGTCGCCGCAGAACGTGAAGGACGAGATGCCGAGGCGGCGCAGTTCGTCTATCACGTCATTTACGACCGCCACGTCGGACATGCTCCCCTCCAGCTCCTTGACCCACAGTGGTAGTCCGCTCTTGCAGGACGTGAGCAGGGCAAGGTTTATTTGCTCCAGACTCTCGCGGTCACGGTTGTACCCGTACTCCGAGTACGGGTTGTTCTTGCCGTAGGTGCTGACGCTCGTGATGTCAAACAGCAGCGTGTCCGAGGTGCTGTTCACCTCCAGCCATCCCTTCAGGAACGTGTTCACGGCATCCCTCCCGATCCTTGCAAGCAGTTCCGATATCCGCTGCGAAGTCAGTCCCAGGTCCCCGTATCCACGGTCCTCCAGCCACTGCTCGCTGCGGCTCAGTGCCTTGCCCTTGCACACCATGTAATATGCCAGGGCCATTATCTTGGCTGCATCGTCGGCCCCGAACGCTTTCGAGAGGACTTTCTCTATCTTGATTCTCCCCGCCTCCTTGTCAAGCAGCATCCTTTGGCCCATCAGAGTCGTCCTGGATACCGTGACCTGCGGCCCGGCTTTCCGCTCCAGGGCATGGATCTTCTCGCGGTCGCGGTAGTATCCATTGTATTCTGCCGTCCCGTCCGGGCCGATCTTCCCGATGCACTTCCTCTCATGCGCCGGGCGCTTCTTTTCCTTGTCCCAATAGGGCCTGTCCTCGTAGAGATAAACCGTTCCGGTCTTCTTGTTCGTGATTCTCACAACTCGTTTTTCTGACATAACACCATCGCTAAAACATAGATACAAATATAT
>JAFSVP010000095.1 GCA_017444905.1 Bacteroidales bacterium | reverse complement strand
CCAAGACGAGTTTCGAGCAGCTCGTGAAGCTGATGGTGGATGCCGATATGGCTAAAGTCGCAAGCGAGGGAGCGGCCGAAAAGGTGCGCACCAATCTTGCCGAATACCTCGAAAAGGGAATAGTGAAATGATGCTCAAAGACGCCAGGATATATGTTGCCGGCCACCGGGGGATGGTGGGCTCGGCAATCGTGCGCAGGCTCCGCAGCCTGGGCTACGAGAATATCATAACGCGCACGCACGCTGAGTTGGACCTTACCCGCCAGGCCGACGTGGAGGCGTTCTTTGCAGCCGAGAAGCCTGAATACGTGTTCCTCGCCGCGGCGAAAGTGGGAGGGATAGTTGCCAACCGCGACGCCCTCGCCGACTTTATGTATGACAATATGATTCTGGAAATGAACGTCATACATTCGGCATGGCGCAACGGCTGCCGCAAGCTTGAGTTTCTCGGTTCGAGCTGCATCTATCCGAGGATGGCCCCCCAGCCTATGCAGGAGGGGTGCCTTCTCACCGGCGAACTTGAAAAGACCAACGAGGCATATGCCCTTGCCAAGATAAGCGGCCTGAAGTACTGCGAATTCCTCAACCGCCAGTACGGCACCGACTATATCAGTGTCATGCCCACCAACCTCTACGGACCCAACGACAATTATCACCCCGAGCACAGCCACGTGCTGCCGGCACTCATACGGCGCTTCCACGAAGCCAAGGTCTCGGGGGCGCCTGAGGTCGTGTGCTGGGGCGACGGCTCGCCTCTGCGCGAGTTCCTCTACGTTGACGACCTCGCCGACCTCTGCGTGTTCCTTATGAACAATTACAGCGGCAACGAGACGGTTAACGCCGGCACCGGAAAGGAGATAAGCATAAAGGACCTGACGGCACTTGTGGCGAAGGTCGTGGGTTACGAAGGTGCCGTTCGCTGGGATACCACCCGCCCCAACGGCACGCCCCGCAAACTGCTCGACGTAAGCAAGGCCACGGCCCTTGGCTGGACATACAGGACGGAACTTGAAGACGGCATACGCCTTGCCTACGACGACTTCCTCAACAACCCCGTAAGAGCTGAAAGATAATGGCTTCACGCAAACTGAACGGCACCGTGATAGTTACCTACCGCTGCAACGCGAGGTGTACTATGTGCAACCGTTACAAGGCCCCCTCGCGCCCGGAGGACGAAATCGGCATCGATACTATAAAGAAGCTCCCGAAGATGTATTTTACCAACATTACGGGAGGCGAGCCCTTCATACGCGAAGACCTCAAGGACATAGTGCGGGAGCTGTACAAGCATTCCGACCGCATCGTCATCAGCACCAACGGATATTTCACCGAGCGCATCATCGACCTTTGCAGGGAGTTTCCGCAGATAGGAATACGCATCAGCATAGAGGGCCTCGAGAAGACGAACAACGAGATTCGAGGCCTGGAGAACGGCTTCCGCCGCGGGTACGAGACGCTTAAGGAGCTCCGTGCGATGGGAATGAAGGACGTCGGCTTCGGGATGACGGTGCAGGACAGAAACGCCCCCGACCTCGTGCCCCTGTACAGGATAAGCGAGGAGATGGGGATGGAGTTCGCCACGGCGAGCCTGCACAACAGCTTCTATTTCGTGGAGGCGAAGAACATAATCCACGACCGCCCCATGGTGGCCGCCAACTTCGAGGCTCTCGTAAACGAGCTGCTGAAGTCCAGCAGCCCCAAGAAATGGTTCCGCGCCTATTTCAACCACGGCCTCATCAATTATATCTACGGCCAGCCGCGTCTGCTGCCCTGTGATATGAGTTTCGATACCTTCTTCATCGACCCTTACAGCGACGTGATGCCCTGCAACGGCACCAAAGACAAGCTGGTGATGGGCAACCTGAACCGTCAGGACTGGGACGAGCTATGGAGTTCCCCGGAGGCTGAAAAGGTGCGTGCGGCAGTAAGAAAGTGCGACAGGCAGTGCTGGATGATAGGCTCGGTTAGCCCTGCGATGCATAAATATATATGGAATCCCGCCTGGTGGGTGCTGAGGCACAAGCTCAGGCCCGGAAAGAAGTATTCCATGTATGAAATCCCCGTCGTCCGTGACTACCGCGACGGAAAAGTGACGAAGGACCAGCTCGATGCACTTTCAACCTGCGACAGGAGCGCCGTGGCAAACGACGGATTGAAGAAATGAAAATCGTAGTTACCGGCACGAGGGGCATCCCCAATATAATGGGCGGAGTCGAAACCCATTGCGAACAGCTTTTCCCGAGGCTCGCCGCAATGGGGGAGGACGTAACCGTCGTTCGCCGGTCTGCTTATGCCTCCGACGGCCTTTCTGAATGGAACGGGGTGAAGCTAAAGGATATTCCCTCGCCCAAAAAGAAGGCTTTCGAAGCGCTGGTGCATACTTTCAGGGCGGTGAACTATGCCGCCCGCGTGAAGGCCGACATCCTGCATATCAATGCAGTGGGCCCGGCGCTGCTTGCGCCTTACGCCAAGCTCCGGGGGCTCAGGGTGGTGTTCACGCATCACGGGCCCGATTACGACCGTGAGAAATGGGGAAGGGCGGCAAAGCTTATGCTTCGCCTCGGCGAGAGGCTCGGCGTAAAGTATGCCGACGACGTTATCGTGATTTCCGAAGTCATAAGGAAACTCGTTGACGACAAGTACGGAAGGACTTCCCGGGTACACCTGATTTACAACGGAGTGCCTTCCGCTGAAATATGCGATGAACCGGATTATTTCAGCAGCCTCGGGATAGAACAGGGCAAGTATATACTCGGTATGAGCCGTTTCGTTCCCGAAAAGCGCCTGCACGACCTCGTGGAGGCCTGCAGAGGGCTGGAGGGATATAAACTGGTGCTGGCAGGAGACGCAGATTTTGAAGACGATTATTCCAGAGAGCTGAAAGAGAGCGCCCAGGCGGAGGGAGCTGTTCTCACCGGCTTCGTAAGGGGGCGTAAGCTCCACTCGCTGCTCTCGCACGCTGCCCTCTACGTGCTCCCTTCTTCCCACGAAGGGCTTCCGATAGCCCTTCTGGAGGCAATGAGTTACGGCCTGAAGGTGGTGGTGAGCGATATTCCCGCAAATCTTGAAGTCGGGCTCCCGGAAAGCTCGTACTTCCGCTGCGGTGACGTCGGTGCTCTCAGGCTCAGGATAGACGAGGCTCTGTCTTTGCCGGAAGCGCCCGTATATGATATGACAAAATACGACTGGGACGGCATTGCCGCCCGGACAAAGGCTGTATATGAACGCGAGGACATTCAACAATAAGGAGTTTTTCTTCTACAGCGTGCCGGTGATGATAGTGGACCTGATTATCCACATCGGCATTTTCAAGTACCTGCTGTCGGTTTTCCCTTTCGCCGATCCGGCTGATATGGTGCTGATGCGGCCGCGCTCGCTGTATTTCCTGGTGGTG
>JAFSVP010000094.1 GCA_017444905.1 Bacteroidales bacterium | reverse complement strand
GTCGCGGGTGAAATTGATGAAGGTGTAGTCCTTCATCCAGTCGTAGTTGTTGACGAGTTCGGCTTTGTTGGGCGCGCTGGAGCCGAAGTCGAGGAACCTGGCGAGCTGGGCCTTGATGCAGCTGACGTTGTGAGCCAGAGTCTCTTCGTCAAGCAGGTTGCGTTCCTGGCTTTTCATCGAAGGGTCGCCTATCATTCCGGTGGCGCCTCCGACAAGGGCGTAAGGCTTGTTGCCGCAGGCCTGGAAGTGCTTGAGTATCATTATGCTCACGAGGTGCCCTATGTGCAGCGAATCGCCCGTGGGGTCAATCCCCACGTATGCCGACATGGGCCCCTTGGCCAGTTCTTCCTCCGTCCCGGGCATTATGTTGTGAATCATTCCCCTCCAGCGGAGCTCCTCTACGAAATTCTTTGCCATTTCTATATTGCCGTTATCAGTTACAGACTGCAAATTTAGTGAAAATGTTTTGACTTACCTATTTATATCGGTCACAGGACGGAGTCCACGTACTTCACGAAGTCTTCGTTGCATCGTCGTATGCCGCCGGGGGTGGGGTAGTCGCCCGTAAAATACCAGTCTCCGGGGTGGCCGGGGCAGGCATGGTGCAGGCCCTCGATGCTCTGGAACACAAGCTCGACCTCGGACTTCATCCCTTCGGGCCTGAGCATCTCCACAATCTTGCAGCTGATTTCTTCGGGGTTGAAAGGCGCGTAAAGGTCCTGTACGTGGTTGGAAGTCAGCGGGTCGGACTTGCAGGCAGTGTATATCCTGTTTATCAGTTCCCTCTTACCGCGCTCCAGCAACAGCGCCACTGCGGCCCGGAAGGCGCACAGCTCGCCCAGGCTCGACATATCGATGCCGTAATAGTCGGGATAACGTATCTGCGGAGCACTCGACACCATCACGATTTTCTTCGGGTGCAGGCGGTCGAGAATCTTGAAGATGCTCTCGCGGAGCGTCGTGCCGCGCACGATGGAGTCGTCTATCACCACGAGATTGTCAACTTCAGGCTCCAGAGAGCCATAGACTATGTCGTACACGTGGGCGGCGAGGTCGTTGCGCTCGTTACCTTCGGTTATGAAGGTGCGCAGCTTGATATCCTTCACCACCACCTTCTCGATGCGCACGTCGTGATTGAGGCGCCTCACGCCCTCGGTCATTCCGTAGAATGCCACTTCGGCGGTATTCGGAATGTACGAGAACACGGTATGGGCGACGTCGTTGCCTATGGCCTTCATTATGGCGGGCATGAGCTGCTCTCCCAGCATTTTGCGCTCCCGGTATATGTCCCTGTCCGAGCCCCGGCTGAAATAGATTCGCTCGAACGAGCAGGCGCGGTTCTCTCCGGCGGGCAGTATCCGCCCGGTCCTGACTTCTCCGCCCCTGGTGACGATAAGAGCCTCTCCGCGGCCCAGCTCGTGAATATCTTGAGCTTCAAGGCAGAAGGTGGTCTGGATAACGGGACGCTCGCTTGCCAGCACCACCACCTCGTCGTCGCGGTACCAGAATGCCGGGCGTATTCCCTGGGGGTCGCGTACGGCGAACATTTCTCCGCTTCCGGTCATTCCGCAGATTACGTATCCGCCGTCGAAATGAGGCATCGATGAGCGTAGCACGTTGGCAATGCAGACGTGGTCGTCGATATACTGCGTTATGCCCGTGCCCTCGAGCCCCGTTTCACGCGCCTCGGCGTAGAGCCGCTCAACCTCGCGGTCGAGCCTGTGCCCCAGAAGCTCCAGCGTAATGTAGGAGTCGCCGCGAAGGCGGGGAGACTGCCCCCGGGAGGTGAGGAAGCCGAACACCTCGTCGATATTGGTCATATTGAAGTTGCCGCAGAGGCATAGGTTGCGGGCCCTCCAATTGTTGCGGCGGAGGAAGGGGTGCACGTACTGCAGGCCGCTCTTGCCGGTGGTGGAGTAGCGCAGGTGCCCCATGAAGAGCTGGCCCGTGAAGGAGTCGCCAAGACGCTTGAACACCTCGGAGATGGCATCCTTGCCCTCGGCCCTCTCGCGGAACATATATTCCTCTCCGGCGGGAGCGTCGAGGTTGACGCAGGCGGCCCCGGCGCCTTCCTGGCCGCGGTTGTGCTGCTTCTCCATAAGAAGGTACAGCTTGTTGAGCGCATAGTGCGCGGTGCCGTACTTCTCACCGTAATAAGAAAGCGGCTTTAGCAGGCGTATCATCGCCACGCCGCATTCGTGTTTGAGCGTTTCCATACAAGTTTCAGGCTTCAGCCCCGTCTGCACGGCCGCAGGCATCGAGGCTGGCTTTTATGAAAGACATGAAG
>JAFSVP010000093.1 GCA_017444905.1 Bacteroidales bacterium | reverse complement strand
TGCGAAGATTACGCGCCACGCCACCACGGGCGCGATAACCGGCAACTCGCAGTTCAAGCACGTGTGCGGCTTCCTGAAGTTCCGTTTTGGCGTGAGTACGGTAAAGAGCCTGGTACTTTCGTCGATGAATGATGAATACCTCGCGGGGACGGTGCCAGTGACCTTCAGCGGCAGCGTTGGAAGCGAGACCATTACTCTCGGCGACGTCACGGGCGGCTCAAAGACCATAACCGTCACGCCTCCTCTCGGCTCTACGACTTTTACATCCGGCACTCAGTACGTGGTGGCGATTCTTGGCAAGGATACCATCGGCGCCCTTTCGTATAAATACACCACAGACGAAGACGCTGACTACTATGGCAAGATAACTTTCCTCAACGGGGGCCTGACGAAGGGCAAGGGCTATTACGGCAACACTACCTATGCAATGGACCAGAAAGGCTCCGCCGCGATGGCAGCTCTCAGCACCACCGTGAACAGTACCACCCAGATAACCGTAGGCTGGACCAACAAATCCACTTCGACGGCTCCCTTGAAGTATGAGATATCATACGGCGCTGCCGGCACCAGCGCGGATGCTGGCACGAAGGTTCTCGTTGATAAGACCAGTGACTATACCTCAGCTGCAACCCATGCGATAAGCGGCCTTTCCGCCGGTACGGAATACTCCTTCTACATCCGCACAAAAGACAAAAACGGCAATGTGATATCAGGCTGGAGTGCTGTGAAGAACGAGATGACGAAAATCCAGGCCCCGGCCGTTACCATACACGGCGACGACGCGACCCACTACACGGTGTCGTTCACCAAGCCCACGGGAGCCACGAGCTACGACATCAGCATCACGGGCGGCGACAGCGAGACTGTAAGCGGCGCAACGGCTGAGTCCTACAGTACCCAGTTCAGCGCTTCCCGCAACTCCACGGGAATAAAGGTGGACGTGACATTCAAGAACTCGACATATTCCACCGCAAACGCCTCCAGCACCCAGGTCACCGGCCGCTGCGGCTACTTCAGCGGCGGAGCGGGTACTTCTGCAAGTCCGTACCGGATTTCGAACGCAAACGACCTTGTTGACCTGTCGAAATTCACCTATGAAAGCTTCAGCTCACCTTATTCGGAGACTCCTGCAGCCAATACCAATGCAGACAACACTTCCACGGCCTTCAGGGCGTCATATTACAAGCAGACTGCCAATATAGCAGGCACTTCAGACTCCAAAATCACCTTGGATTCTCCCATCGGCTTCTCCGGCACTTATTCGTTTACAGGAGTATATGATGCCAGCGACGGCAGCGGCGGACGCTACTATATTTCTTACTATCAGGTAAGCAACACCAATTACGTGGGCCTTTTCGGCTATGTAAGAGGCAACGCGACTTCAAGCTCCGCTGCAACTACAGGAATAGTAAGTAATCTTGACTGCCGCAATTTCACCCCTGATATGAGAAGGCCCGAGGAGAGTGGTGAAGAATTCAAATGCCAGGGCGCGGTAGTCGGTCAGCTCTACGGCGGCAAGGTCGACAATTGTGTCTATTCTGCCGGAGCCGTCACGTTGCTGAGGGCTCACGCAGGGGGTATCGTTGGTTGGGCCGGAAATTATTCCACCATAAGCAACTGTAACGCTTCCGTTAAGGTTACTGGCTCAGCATACAATACCGGCGGAATAGTCGGCTCGGCCTATGATTCCACGATTTCGGGCTGCACGGTTACAGGGGCGGTACAGGGTGGCGGAGTCCGTACAGGAGGCGTAATCGGCTATGCCGACAATACCACAGTCACAACCTGCTCGCATACAACCGGGACGGTAAGCAGCGCATACGATCATACCGGTGGTATCGTCGGCCACGCATATAATGGTTCCGTTATTAATGGCGGCGGCAAGTCAAGCGGCAGCGTAACAGCCACAGGCGGAAGCTATGTGGGAGGAATAGTAGGATGCCTGCAGGCATCGACCGTGCAGAACTGCCCGTTCGGCGGTACCCTGACTTATACCGGCACCGGACAGCGCGTCGGCGGCGTAGTGGGATACGGCCATTCTTCATCGACAATCAAGAGCTGCAATGTCACCGGTACAGTGACTATGACTGGTGTTACCGGATATTCCGCGGGCAGGTGCGGAGGCGTAGCTGGTCTTGTAAATGCTTCGACCATTGACGGTTGTACTTTCTCCGGCAGTGTTTCTCTTGCACGAGCCGGCGCAGCGGTCGAAGGGAGCGACATTACGTGCAACTCTGTCGGAGGCATTGCAGGTTATGCGCAGAGTTCCTCTGTGGTCAAGAACTGCACAGTGAACGGGAGCGCTTCCATTTCTTCTACCACAGGTTATGCCGGGACTGCGGCTTTCGTGGGCAAACTTAACGCTTCCACTATTCAGGACTGCTCCCTTTCGGCAGCATCCGCAAGAATAGTCATTTCTTCATCGGAAGGTTCTGCCGTGGGTGGATATGTAGGCCAGGCCATTAATACCTGTACACTCACCAACTGCTCGGTCACGGGTGCCAAAGGCGTTGAAGTAAAAGGCCTTGGCCCCGTCGGAGGCATAGTCGGCAGTTTTTATGTGCAGAACGACAATAATCATATCCTTACCATCAGGCATTGCCGTTTCTCAGCCGGAACTTCCGATTCTACCCGCTCCCTGGTGTATTGTACCAGCGCTACACCTTCGGGGTCGAACTATGCCGCGGGAGGAATACTCGGCGGCCTTCGTAACAACGATGCCACGGGTGACTCAAGCCATACCGGCCGAGTGAAGGTCGTCATAGACAACTGCTATGTTCAGAACCAGCCCACGATAAAGGCCGCGTGGCATTCTGCCGGCGCAATCGTGGGAAGATTCTACTCTGCAAACACCAATTCTTCTGACAAGTCATACCTGAATATTTACAACTGTATCGTGGGCTCCTGCCATCTTGCGGCGGAGTCGTCGAGTTCGGTTACCCGTCTGGGAATGGTCGGTTCCGTACTTGCGCCGAGCAGCTCTTACAATGTCCTGAATATAGTCAACAGCGGCATGTATATAACTTCTATGGTTACTGCCGTATCGACTCCGGACAATATTGCCGCCTTTGTAGGATACGCCAATAATTTTACTGTTAATATATATGGTTCTGCAACAAACCTGGATTATGGCAGCAGCATTAAATACAATACCAGTACGAGCTATACCTCGGATAAATATAATAAAGATTATCTCTGCTCCGTTCTTGTCGGGGGTATCAGCAGTGCTACCATTAATACAGACTATATTGTGTGCCCGATATCAGATGGCTCGCTCCGGTGGTGCACAAATAGTGCAAAGCCCGATCACTCACAAAACTATTCCACGGCTGAAAACCATGGGAACGTCGCTTATCTGAACACTTTCAAGAACACCTACTATAACCAGTCAACAATGACCGGCGGTATAGGACCTGCCCAATCGGCGCTTATGACCTGGACTTATTTCAATGACCCTACGCCTACAGGCAGAGCCTATATCCAGTGGGAATAGAATTCCCTCTCAAAACCCGATGGGAACTCCCCGGTAGAAGTCGAGGAGGCCCGTCTGGTAGAGGCATTCGAAGCGGGCGCGGATAAGCTCCGACTGCGCCTTGAGCCATCCGGTGCGGGCATCGCTGTAGTCAGTGATGCCCGCTTTGCCTACCTTGTACTTCTCTTCGGTAAGGGAATAGTGCAGCCTCGCGCTCTCTTCCGAGCTGCGGCTGCCTTCGAGCCTGGCCTGCGAGGCCACGGCGTTGTAGTAAGCCTGCTGAATCTCCTTGTAAAGCGACTTTTTGGCGCTCTCGTACTGGATTTCAGACTGCTCGAGCGAGAGCTTGGCCTGCTTTACCTGATTGCGGGCCGAGAATCTCTGGAAAATAGGGACGCTCAGGGTGAGGCCCACGTACTGGCTGAAGTTGTTGCGAAGCTGCTCGCCGAAGTCTGCGAACTGCTTGCCTGCGGCGGTGTAGAAATTGGTGCCTATGCCTCCTGTGAGCGAGAGCGAGGGAAGATACGCTCCCTTGGCCCTGTCCACGGCCACCTTGGCCGACTCGGTGGCTATTCGGGCCGACTCCACAGCCGGTTTTATCCCCACGGCTTCTTCGTAAATGGCCTCCGGGAGCATCAGGAGGGCAGTTTCCGCCTTGCCGGCGTCAGGTCTTACGATGCTGAAGCCGTCGGGAGATGGGAGCTCCAGAAGCTGCGTAAGGTCGAGAATCGCAAGCCTCAGCTCTCCTTCGGCCTGTATGGCCGAGAGCCTGCTCTGCGAGAGCAGGGCCGCCTGGGCCGCCTCGTCGGCGCTGCTGGCCTTGCCCGACTCGCGCCGCCCCTGCACCTGGGCCAGAAGGAGCGAATCGTGGCTTGCCTGCTGCCTTGCCACCGAGAGCAGCTCCTGCTTGTAAAGAATCTGCACGTAGGCCTGGGACACGGCTACGCGTATGTCGTCGCGCGCCTTTTCAAGGTCGGCCGTCGCTGCCTTGAGGTTGAGGCCGCTGATTTTTATCTCGTTGTTGATGTCGAAGCCCCTGAATATAGGAAGGTCGGCTCCGAGGCTGAACGAGGTTGAGGTCGTATTGGTGTTGGAGTAGGTGTTGTCGGCGGTAAGGCCGCGGCCGAACGATACGTTCTCCGACGCCGATGCGCTGACTGCAGGGAGCCTGCGGCCCTTCGAAGTGCTCAGCTCGGTCTCTCTCTGCTCTACGGTAATGGCTCCGCTCTTTACGCTCAGGTTGTGCTCCAGGGCGTAGTCGGTGCAGTCTTTAAGGCTCCAGGGCTCCTGGGAGCGGAGCGTGACGGGCAGCGAGCAGAGCAGAGTGGCCGCTGCGAGTGTAAGTCCTATGGCTTTCATCATTTCTTGTCGCCCATTGCGAGTATGCGGGTGCCCCGGACGGTGTCGCCCTCCTTCAGGCCCTCCTTGATTTCGATATTGATGCCGTCGCTTATGCCCGTCACCACGGCGGTGCGGTCGTAGCTGCCGGCCTCGTTCTTCACGTAAACGAAGGTGCTGTCGCCGGCAAATTCGATGGTGCTCTCCGGTATGGCGAGCACGTCCTCGGCCGACTGCAGCACTATGGTCGCGTTGGCGCTGTAGCCCGAGCGTATCTCCTGCGTGCCGTCGGAATGCACGGCGGCGCGTATCTCGAACTGATTGGCGCCGTTTTCCTCCACGGCCTTCGGGGCTATGTATTCGAGGGCGGCCTCGCTCTCGAAACCGGGCAGGGCGCCTATGTTTATGCGCATGGGCATACCTTCTACTAGTGAGCCAACCTCGGTTTCGTCAATCTTTCCGTTGAAAATGAGGTCTCCCATATCGGCCACGGTGGCCACTGTGGTGCCGTCGTTCATGGTGTTGGCCTGGATTACGGAGTTGCCCACTTTCACCGGTATGTCGAGAATGAGTCCGGTGATGGTGGAGCGCACGAGCGTAGAGCTGCCGGCGGCGTTGCCGGACGACACGCCGTCGCGAATCACCTCCAGCGACTCCTGCGCCGCCGCCCTCTCTTCCTGGGCCTGCCTGTAGGCCTGCAGCACCTGGTCGTACTCCTCGGCGCTCACGAGCTCCTTGTCGAAGAGGGCCTTCTCGCGATTGTAGTTGGTCTCGGCCTGCTTGAGGTTGATTTCAGCGAGGCGCAGGCGCGACTGCGCTGAACTCAGGCTGTTCATATCCGGGATGACGCGGAGCTTGGCAATCACCTCGCCCTCCTTCACGCTCTGGCCGGCCTCCTTGCGAAGCTCGGCTATGATGCCGTTGATCTGGGGCTTCACGTTCACCTCGTTGCGGGGCTCGATTTTGCCTGTCACCACCGTCGTGCGCCTGATGGTGGACACGGCTGCCGGATGCTCGCGGTACTGCACTTCCTGCGGCCTTGAATTCTTGAAGAGGAACACGAAGGTTCCGATGAACAGCACTCCAATCAGGGTGATGATGATGTACTTCAATATCTTTTTCATTGTCAGATGATTATTCGTCACGCATCGCGTCCACCGGTTTAATGGCCATGGCCCTGGACGCCGGGGCGAGGCCTGCAATCACTCCCAGGGCCGACAGCAGCAGCGCCGCCGCCACCGCCGTACCGAAGGAAATCTGGAAACTGGCCGGCGAAGAATCCGGCATCGAGGAAACTATCTTCTCGAGGAGCCTCAGCAGTTGTACGGCGAACACTATCCCGAACGAGCCTGCAATCAGCGTGAGGCTGATGCTTTCGAGTATAATCTGGCCCAGGATGTCGGAGGGCGTGGCGCCTATCGCGCGCCTTATGCCTATTTCAGTGGTGCGCTCCTTCACCGTCACCATCATTATATTGCTTACTCCGATGATGCCGGCAAGTATGGTCCCGAGCCCCACGAGCCAGATAAGGAAACTCAGGCCCGTGAACAGATTGTC
>JAFSVP010000092.1 GCA_017444905.1 Bacteroidales bacterium | reverse complement strand
GGCCACAACACGGCGGGCGATTTCGCGGTTGTAAGACCATTCAAGGAGACGGCCGTCAGGAGAGCGCTTTCCTGCAGTTTCTTGGCCGTGTCCGTTGTCGATTAAGATTTTAATAGTCTGTAACGTTGTTGAGGTTACAGGTCGGCATTACGAAGGTACGAAGAAAGAGGGAAAGCAAGAAATATTTCGTACATTTGCAGACGAAGTCACGGCCAAAAACCGTACTTTAAATTGCTTCGGCCCGGGAAAACGCTGCGACAGCGCCTCCGGGCCTTTTTGCAGCCACATTCAAAATGTAGCCACAATGTAGCCACATCAGATATAGCAAACCGCCTCCTACGTGTGTAGAAGGCGGTTTTCCGTGGAGCATAGGAGAATCGAACTCCTGACCTTTTGAATGCCATTCAAACGCTCTACCAACTGAGCTAATACCCCGTTTGCGGATGCAAATATAGCAATATTTTTTGGATTGCAAGAGGGTTGTGATATTTTTTGTTTATATTTGTATGTTTGTGATACTAATAATTAAAAGAAATATGATTCGTATTTTTTCTTTCACGGTCTCTCTTGCGGCGCTGCTTTTCATGGCGGCGGCCTGCCAGTCTTCCGACTCGCTCGACCCCAAGAATGTTGTTTCACAGTTCAATTCCGCGCCCGTCACGAGGTATGTCTCGGTGAAGGCCGGCACCTATGAGTGCAACGATGCGGCCGAAAGGCAGGCTCTCGCCGCTCTTTCGACCACAGGCCTTATCAGTTACTCCGTTGACCGTTACGCCTGGTGGGAGAAGCAGGTTGACCGCGTGAAGATGAAGTACACAGTCCAGGGTTCCGGTTACTGGTACCGCGACGTCACCGTCTATCACAAGTGGGTCGACGACGTGGTTTACAATTTCTGCGACCATTACGTTGTTACCGTCTGGCTTACCAGGAAAGGGGAGAAGATGGCCCTTCCCAACGGTCCTGCTCCCACTTCAGCATCCGAGGCCCTGTTCGCACCGCTTGCAACAGGCGTCCGTCCCGTTTCATTCGGTGCCGGTGCCGAAACTTGGAGCGATATCCTCAATCCTTTCGACATCAGTGCCCAGGCCGGCCCCGTCATCGAGGAAGACAAGGTCGTTGAGCGCATCCCCGGCGAGGTCGTATCCCGCGTAGACGAGTCCCGCTACACCGCTTACAACGCCATCAGGCAGGAGTCCCGCACGGTCTATTTCCCTTCCTGCACCGTCAAGGCCGTCAAGGTTATGAACCTGATGCCCACCGTTATGGACGGTATGCGCAAGGCTAAGGGCGACGTCATCCTCCGCGCCCGCAAGGTTACTCCCGTTGGCAAGATAATGGACGGAGTTGACAACGGCACCCAGTGGTCCGCCCCCGTCACCCTTACCTACTATGCCGACCGCGGCTGGTGCCTCGACTGATAAGCTTCCGATAATCACCTTAAAGGCTGTATGATTATATCCAGAACGCCCCTCAGGATATCTTTTGCCGGCGGGGGGAGCGACCTTCCGGGCTACTACCTCAGGCACGGAGGCGCAGTGCTGAGCACGACCATTGACAAATACATTTACATAACCGTTCACCGCTATTTCACCCCGAACCAGTCGCTTATCAAATACAGCAGGACGGAGCTGGTGAACAGTAACGACGAGATTCAGCACCCGCTCTTTCGCGAGTGTATGAAACTCGTCGGCGTAGAGGGGCTGGACATTTCATCAATGGCTGCCGGTCCTGCCGGTACCGGCCTTGGCTCCAGCAGCGCTTTCACGGTGTCGCTGCTCAACGTGCTTCACGCCTACAAGCACGAGGCCGTGAGCGCCGAATATCTTGCCTCCACCGCCTGCGACATTGAGATAGAGCGCCTTGGCGACCCCATCGGCAAGCAGGACCAGTATGCTGCCGCATACGGCGGGCTGAACTTCATTCGCTTCAATTACGACGGCAGCGTGGACGTGCAGAAGGTGGTTATGGACCCTGCCGTAAAGGCTCAGTTGGAGCGCAACCTGATAATGCTTTACACCGGTACCAGGCATTCCGCCCGTGCCATCCTCAAAGAGCAGGGCAAGGAGATGCAGAGGCTTGACAAGCAGCAGGTCATGCAGAAGATGGTGGCCATGGCCTATGACCTTAAAGATGCCCTGGAGCATAATTGTATCGACGATTTCGGCCGCATCCTGAATGAAGGCTGGATGCTGAAGCGCTCGCTTGCCGGCAGCATCTCCAATCCGCTTGTGGACGAGCTTTATTCCAAAGGTATTGAAGCTGGCGCGCTGGGAGGCAAGCTCCTTGGCGCCGGCGGAGCGGGCTTCGTGCTGTTCTACTGCCCCGAGGAGAGGCAGCCCG
>JAFSVP010000091.1 GCA_017444905.1 Bacteroidales bacterium | reverse complement strand
TAATATGAAATGCTTAAGCTACTTCCGGGGAATCTCGGCCAGGACTGCCTTCAGGAAATCCCAGACCTTCTGGACGGAAGGAATGAATGCGCGCTCGTCGGGGGAATGAGGGCTGAGCAGGGTCGGGCCCATCGAGACCATATCCCAGTGGGGATAGGCTCCGGCGAGGATTCCGCATTCGAGTCCGGCGTGAATGGCCATCACGAGAGGCTCCTTGCCGAACATCCTGCCGTAAACGTCCTTCATCAGATGAAGTATCTCCGAAGAAGCATTCGGCGCCCATCCGCTGTATCCGCCAGAGAAGCGGGTCTTGATGCCTGCGAGCTTGAAGACCGACGCCATACGGGCTGCAAGGGCCTCCTTGGCCGAATCCACCGAGCTGCGCATAAGGCAGCTGAGGCTGAACTCTCCGCCGTAAATCTTTACCATAGCAAGGTTGTTGGAAGTCTCCACCATACCGGGCATCGAGTCGCTCATCCTTTCAACTCCGTCGGGGCAGGCAAGGATGCACCTTACGAAACGCAGGGCGGCCTCTTCGCTCACATACTTGCAGTCATCGGGGTTGCAGACCTCGCCCTCGGGGCAGACGTAAGGCTCGAAAACCACCTGCAGGTTCGGGTCGGTAGCGGCATACTCAGCCTTGAGGCTGGCAGCAAGCTTTTCAACGGTACGCCTGGCCTTGGCAAGCCCCTTCTCAGGCACGTAAACGCTTGCAAAGGCCTCGCGGGGGATGGCGTTGCGAAGGGTGCCGCCCTCGAGGTCGATGAGCTTCACTCCGCAGTTTTCCAGAAGAGGGAGAAGGAGACGGGCGGCAAGACGGTTGGCATTGGCACGGCAGAGAATGATGTCCATACCGGAATGTCCGCCCTGGCAGCCCTTGACGGCAAGGCTCCAGCACTCGTACCCGGCAGGCTTCTTCTTGCGGCGGTAGCGTGCCGACGCGCTGAAATCAAGGCCGCCGGCGCAGCCGACGTACAGCCCCCCTTCCGTTTCGGAATCGAGGTTGATGAGAATTTCACCCTTGAGAACGCCCGGCTTGAGGAGGCTGGCTCCGGTCATTCCGGTTTCTTCGTCATAGGTGACGAGTATTTCCAGCGGGCCGTGCTTCACGTCGGAAGTCTCGGCTACTGAAAGCGCAAGCGCTACGCCGAGGCCGTTGTCGGCCCCCAGCGTGGTGCCCTTGGCACGCAGCCAGTCGCCGTCGACCACGGTCTCTATAGGGTCCTTGAGGAAGTCGTGCTTCACGTCGGCGTTCTTCTGCGGGACCATATCCATATGTCCCTGCAGGACGACAGTCTTCATATTCTCGCAGCCGGGAGTTGCGGGAACACGCATTATCACGTTGCCGGTTTCGTCGGCAAAAGCCTCGACTTTATGGGAGGCGGCCCAGTCGAGAAGGAACTTGCGAACTATTTCCTCGTGCTTGGAAGGACGGGGACAACGGGTAAGGGAATAGAAGTTATTCCATACCACGGAGGGTTTCAGGTCTTTGATAGTCATATCTTTACTGTTTGGATTAACGAAAAACGGTCTATGTCACACCTTGAACTTCCAGCGCCTGTGAGTCCAGAGGTAGTTCCAGGGCTGAGCCTCGATGTCAGCTTCAAGCAGGCGGTAATACCTGTTCATGATTTCTTCAGCACTCATCTCCGACGCGTTGTCGCAAACAGGTATGTAGTTCAGTTTCCAGTGGCCGCGACTCTCAAGGGTATAGCTCAGGAAGCACACGGCGAAGCTGAACTTGCGGGCAAGGTCGGCGGCCGCCCTCATGGTGGTGCACTCCTGATGCATGAACTTAACCTTCATGAAGTCGGGAGCGTTGAAGTAAGGATGCTGGTCGGTATTGATATTGAAGAACTTCTTCTCTCCACGGTGAGTAAACACGTAGCGCACGAGCTGGCGCGATTCGAGGTAGCCCTCGAAGTTCTTCCTGTCAACAAGCGGGGCGAAGCGGTTGTCGCGCAGGATTTCGTCCCACATTTTGCTCTTCTGCTTAAGGTACACGATGCAGAAGTTCTGCTCGTTCAGGGGCAGCGGGACATCGGAATAATTGTACGATGCCACTCCTCCGTAAAGCTCCCAGTTGCCCGCGTGTGATACCATAATCACCACGCTTGGTGCAAGCTCGTGAAGCCTGTTCAGCTCTCTCAGTCCTTCGGGGTCGAGCTCTACGAGGTGCTTGCGGTGCAGCCTCCCGGGATTGCGGCAGCCGCCGAACCAGACGGTCTCGGCGATGATATCTCCGAGCTGGAGATAGAAGCGGTGCTTTATTTCACGGATTTCGTCGTATTTCTTTTCGGGGAAACTTCTCGCCAGGTTGATGAGGACGTCGGAAGTGCGGTAACGGAAGACCTTTTCGGCAAGGAAGGCCATCACCCTCCCGAGGGCATAATGTACTTTCAGCGGAAGCAGCGAAAGAAGGCGCAGCAACGCCTGTATCAAGAACTTGCCTATCTTCATAAACTGTGGTTCAAAACAGGGGCGCACGCGCGGGCGCGCCCCTCTATGCAAATATATAAACTGTTTTGGGATTTTGAAAGAAAGTATCCTATATTTGCGGGCGATGAAAGGAATATGCATTTTTCTCGCAGACGGCTTCGAGGATATGGAAGCCATCGCGACCCGCGACGTCCTCTGCAGGGGCGGAGTGGATGTAATTACAGTTGCCGTCGGCAGCAGCCGTAGCGTAACCAGCTCACACGGGCTCACCGTCAGCGCCGACCTCAGCCGGAGCGAATTCGAAGCCTCGGTCGAAGAAGGCGGCGAAACCGGTGCTGACATGATGATTTTCCCCGGAGGAATGCCCGGCTCGCGCACCCTCGCCTCCGACGAGGCCCTCGTTGCGATGATGAACAGGCACTATGCGGCAGGCGGTGCCGTAGCGGCCATATGCGCCGCCCCCGGGCTGGTGGCTTCGCAGCTCGATGGGCTTGAAGGCAAGCGTTTTACCTGCTTTCCCGGCTTTGAGGGCAAGGCTGTTGCCAAAGGCGCCTTGCATACCGGCGAGGGAGTCGTAACCGACGGAAGGCTGATTACCGGGCGCAGCGCCGGATACGCAGTCCCGTTCGGCCTCGCCATACTTGCCATCCTCAAGGGTGAGGAAGCCGCAGAGAAGGTGCGCGCCAGCCTGTAAACATACGCCCCGCTTGCTTTAACGGCAGGCGGGGCGTGTTCAATGCCGGCTTCAGAAAGCAGGCAGGAGGCTACTCCATTCCGGAGCGTTTGAATTTGGCATAGGCCCGCATAAACACCGAATGCTTGATGGCAGGCACTCCGAAGAAGGTCTGCCCGCTCTCGCGCACGGTGCCGATAATCGCCGACTTGGCGCATACTGTAGTGCCGTCGGCAACCTTCAGGTGCCCCGCGATTCCCACCTGGCCTCCCAGGAGGCAGTTCTCGCCTATCACGGCGGAGCCTGCAATGCCCGTCTGGGCCGCTATAGCGGTATTCTTCCCCACCACCACGTTGTGGGCTATCTGGCAGAGATTGTCTATGCGCACGCCGTCAGCTATGATTGTCGACTCCATCGGAGCCTTGTCAACCGTCGTATTCGAGCCTATCTCGACGTCGTTGCCTATGATGACGTCGCCCATATGCTCAATCTTTTCCCACGAGCCGTCGGGCTGCCGGGAATTGCCGAAGCCGTCGTCGCCGATGATACAGCCTGCGTGAAGGATAACGCGGTCACCAATCTTCATCCCCGGGAAAATATGGACTCCAGGATAGATGATGCAGTCGGAGCCGATGACAGTCCCCTCGCCTATGGTTACATTATTATATATGCGGGTATTGTCTCCGATGCGGCACTTCCTGCCTATCGTCACGAAATCGCCCACCCACACCTTTCGGCCGAGCTTTGCGCTCCAGGCAATTCGGCAACGCCCGCGGTGGCAGCGCGACTTGCGGCGCTTCTCGCTTGCATATTTCAGCAGGTCGGCCAGGGCCTTGTAGGCATCGGGCACTCTCACGAGCGTGGCCGATACCGGCTCGCGCGGCTCGAAATCATTGTTTACCAAAATGATGGTCGCCTTGTTGCCGTAAACGTATTTTTCGTATTTGGGATTGGCGTAAAAGCAGAGTTGTCCGGGGTTTCCGTGTTCGATTTTCGCAAAGGAAGTGACAGTTGCGGCAGGGTCGCCGTCAACGCATCCGCCGAGGGCGGAAGCCAGTTCCTTGGCTGTAAGTTGCATTTTCATATTGTCAGAACCTGAGTCCAAGAGTTAGTATCAAATCAACCGTATTCCTTTCAATGCGCTCGATGGGTGCGAGTGCGGGTACAGGGACTGCATCGGCGTCAACCGCATCGTAGGAGCCGTACCAGTAAGGCGAGTACCAGCTCTCGGGATATTTGGTGAATCTTGCGGCGAAATCGGCGAAGAACGCCCCGGGCGACGAGTAGCCCACTCCCAGCGAGAAGCCGTGGGTACAGCGGTTGAAGTGTCCGTCTGAAAGGAGCAGCTGGTGCATACCCTTCCAGTTGGAGGCGGTCACCACGTTGTCGATGTCGTCACGGTAGAACTTTTCAGGATCGGAAATGAAGCTGTAGCCGCAGCGCAGCGCGAGGCTAGGTATCGGCTTCACCTCAAGGCCTGCACGCACCGAATGCGACACTCCGAGAAAGGTCCTGATGCAGTCGTTGGTTTCCATCCAGCCGTTGTTGTCGAAATCCGTATTCTTGTCTCCGTAACGCATTACGCTGTAATCGGTAAGCTCGTAATCAACGCTCAGCAGGACTGCCGAACCGAGAGCGGATGCAATGCCGGCGGTGAAGACGTACGGAGTCCGCAGCCTGTACGAGAAGGAGTCGGAATAACTCTTGGCCGAGCCGTCGAACCTTGAATCGGCAAAACTGGTGGCCGCGGAGTACTGCCACTCCTCCTTGACTTTGAAAACCGACGGAGTCTGGATGGCGGCGCCGATGCGGAACCCGGAAGCCGGAGTATAAATGAAGCCGAAACGGCCATAAATGCCGGTAACGTCGGTATTCAGGCGGTAAGCGTCAGATGACGAGAGGTAATAGGTCTGCACCTTGGTAGTCGCTCCGCTCTTGCCGTATTCGAAGATTACGGGGAAGAGCTCCGGCGGGTTGTCGCCTATCGATTCGTGGAAATACTCATAGCGTCGGTATTTGACCATAGGCAGTCCGAGGTTTACGCCAAGGAACAGCTTGTCGCTGATATTCATTCCGAAGTTGAAGACGAAGTCGTACTTGCTCCCGTAGTTGTTGTATATGGCCGTCTGCTTCAGGGGAGCGGGTACGTAACTGTATGTGTCGGAAGAGTCGATGCGCTCGTTGCTGCCGGCAAAAATCCTGCTGCCGGTATGGCCGTATTCTCTGAACTGGTTGGCGTTGAATGCGGCATAGAGCGAGGAATACGCCGAGAACGACGACATTCCCTTTGCTCCGGCTGCAAGGCTTCCGAGGAAAGAGGTGTAAGGATTGGTGCCGAGGCCGGTGGAATAGCTGTCGAATACGTTCGTAGTGTTCGACATCAATCCGAAGGAGTAAGCGACGACTCCGGTCCTGCGGCCGGTTTCGGCAGTGAATGAAAGAGCCACGTTGGGGAGTATCACCCTTCCGTGCTTCAGGCCATACGGATTACCGAGGCCGGCATCGGAGCCGTCGGGCGAGAAGGCGGTCGAAGTAGATGAAATCACGAGGCCCGGAGTAAGGGTAATCTGGCTGTAGCCAGCCACCGCCGAAGCCGCCGGGTTGACGGTTATCATTCCCGTATCGCCGCCGAGGGCAGTCACGGCATTGCCGAGGGCAGTCGTGCGGGCCGTGCCGTAATAGTTGCTCTGGCTGAGCATCCAGGCATAATACATATCCTGCGCTCCGGCGCCAAGGGCCGGAAGCAGCAACGCTATCGCAAAATATATCTTTTTCATTTCAGTCCGGATTAAGAATTAAACAGTTAAAGTAGTTCAAGTGAGAATGCCGCCGGACTATCTGCGGCCGCCGGAACCGTTGCCGCCGCCGTGCCCGCCGCCGGAGCTTGAGCCGCCGCCAGAGAAGCCGCCGCCTGAATATCCTCCGCCGGAACGGCTGCTGCCCGATGAGTAGCTGCTGCCCGAGCTGCGGTAGGATGACGAAGACGATGAGGATGAAGAGGAAGAAGAGGATGATGAGCTGCTGCCGGACCTGCGGTAGGATGAAGATGACAAACCGCTGCCGGAGCTGCGAGACGACGAAGAACTCCCTGAAGAATAAGAACTTACGGATGATGACCCACCCATAGAGCCGGAGCGCCTGTATCCGTCGGAAACCTGTGCGGGAGCAGGCTCGCGGTGCGTGGAGCCGTGCCCGTGCGAAGGGCCGTATCCCCCGGGATGATGCGGGCGGGAAGGCCTGTACGGATAATAGTAAGGGTCGTACCAGTAAGGATAGCTCAGTCCGTAGCCGAAGTAATATGAGCCATATCCATAATAATAAGGCCTGTAGCCATAGTAATACGGACTGTAGCCGTAACGGTAATAATACGGATCGTAACCATAGTAGTAAGGGTCGTATCCGTAGTAATAATTGTTCTCTACATTGACCTGAGAGGCTGATGCGACGCTTACTCCCGACTTCGCCTTTGCAAGGCTGTCGGCAATATTCTGCGCGGCCATACGCTCGAAATCTTCCTGAGTATATAACTTCACTTCGGGAGCAGGCCTGACGGGGCGGGTATACAGTCCGTCGGCAAAACGCTGGGTGGAAGCATATTCACCAGCCGTTCCGCAGGAAACGGCCAGGACCATAATCGACAATAAAAGAAGCAGTGTCCGTTTCATTTTTTACCTCCTTTAATAAAAGTTTGTATATTTGCGTCGCAATATCCGTGCCGAGCGCACGGACATACTTATCTGCAAAATTGGCAAAAAAAACGGAATATGGCAAAAGAGGTCACTAAACGCGAAGAGAATTACTCGCAATGGTACAACGACCTGGCGCTCAAGGCAGACCTTGCCGAGCAGTCGGCGGTCCGCGGGTGTATGGTTATCAAGCCCTACGGCTATGCGATTTGGGAAAAGATGCAGGGAATCCTCGACAGGGAATTCAAGAAAACAGGCGTCCAGAACGCCTACTTCCCACTTTTCATCCCGAAGTCGTTCTTCAGCCGCGAGGCCGAACACGTGGCCGGCTTTGCCAAGGAATGTGCGGTAGTCACCCACCACAGGTTGATGAACGACCCTGACGGCAACGGCGTTGTGGTGGATCCGTCAGCCCGCCTCGAAGAGGAGCTCATCGTCCGCCCCACTTCCGAAACCATCATCTGGAACACCTACAAGGGCTGGATAAAGTCGTGGCGCGACCTTCCCGTCCTCTGCAACCAGTGGTGCAACGTCGTTCGCTGGGAGATGCGCACGCGTCTTTTCCTGCGCACCGCCGAGTTCCTCTGGCAGGAGGGGCACACCGCCCACGCTACTGCACAGGAGGCATCCGAGAAGGCCGTAGAGATGGTGAATGTGTACGCCGATTTCGTGCGCAACGTTATGGCCATTCCTGTGATTATCGGGCACAAGAGTCCCAACGAGCGCTTCGCCGGAGCCATCGACACCCTGACCATCGAGGCCATGATGCAGGACGGCAAGGCCCTCCAGGCCGGCACCTCGCACTTCCTCGGGCAGAACTTCGCCAAGAGCTTCGACGTCCAGTTCACCAACAAGGAAGGCGCGCAGGAGTATGTATGGGCCACTTCCTGGGGCGTGAGCACGAGGCTTATGGGAGCCCTCATCATGGCGCACGGCGACGACAACGGACTGGTCCTGCCTCCCGCCCTGGCGCCCATCCAGGTGGTCATGGTCCCCATTTACAAGGGTGACGACGAGCGCGCCGCGGTTCTCTCCAAGCTGGACGGAATCCGTACCGCCCTCGAAGCGCTGGGCGTATCGGTCAAGATTGACAGCCGCGACAACCTCCGCCCCGGCTTCAAATTCGCCGAGTGGGAGCTCAAGGGAGTCCCAGTCCGTCTTGCGATGGGCGCCCGCGACCTCGAGTCCGGTACCGTGGAAGTCGCCCGCCGCGACACTCTCACCAAAGAGACTATGGCCATCGAGGGTATCGAGTTGCATATCAAGCAACTGCTTGACGATATCCAGAAGAGCATTTACGCCAAAGCCCTCGCCTTCCGCGACGCCAATGTCGAGAAGTGCGACTCCTGGGAGGAGTTCAAGACGAAGATTCAGCAGGGCAAGTTCCTCCTCTGCCACTGGGACGGCACGGCCGAGACGGAACAGGCCATCAAAGACGCCACCAAGGCCACGATACGCTGCATCCCCGTCGACAGTTACGTCTGCGAGGAGCCCGGAGTCGATATTTTCTCGGGCAAGCCTTCGGAGCGCCGCGTAGTTTTTGCAATTTCTTA
>JAFSVP010000090.1 GCA_017444905.1 Bacteroidales bacterium | reverse complement strand
GGCTGAAAAAATGTTTGAATCTATTTTTCATCTCTCGCTCCTCCATTAATAATCCCAGGTAACCTGAATCGTGTAGGGCGCGCCGTTGAGGATGCCCGTATTGGAATAGGTGGTGCCGTAGAAGCCCTTCTCGTCGATGACAGTGACCGTGGATTCACACTGCACGCCGACATACCACGTGCCGGCCTCGAGGGTGTCGAAGAAGAGCTGTTTGCCGCTCTGGGCGCCCTCTGACTTGTATTGCGCGTCCTCCTTGAAGGCGAAGGTGCCCTTGGCAAGGTGCAGGCTCAGGTCGTAATTCTCGAGAGATTCGAGCCGCACCTTTATGTTCCTCGCACCTTCCGGAAGGGCGAAAACGAAGTGGTGGCACTGCTTGTCGCCGATCTTGGTATATGCCGGATCCTTGTCTTCAGTAGATTTCACCATCCTGCGGATCTCGCCGTTGTGGAGTATGCCCTTGACCTTGGCATTTCCGAGACCGTCGAAACAGTAGCGCACCATACCTGCCATAAGCAGCAGGTTCTCTCCGTCGGGCACCTGCTCGGGATGCGATCCGCACGGAATCACGCGGCCCCACCATTTATCCTTCTTCCATGCTATGATGGCCGGATGTCCGTGCATCTTCGTAGAATCGGGAATATCGAAGCGGGTGAGCACCTCGGTGCCTGGAACCGCATCATAATTGATGAAGCAGGGCCCGTTGTGGTGGCGTACCGAGTCAATATAGTAGTCGCCACCGAAGTCGTAATATTTCAGCAGCGGGCTGTCCTCAGGTATCACGTGGCCGGGATATATCTGCTTCGTAGAGAGCGAATTGCAGTGGCCAGGCCAGATCGCCATCGAGGAGCCGCTGGTAGTCACGTCCAGCGAGACGCCCCTGCAGGCGAGGTAGGCGCCTGCGCATGAGCCGAGATATGAGCCTCCCGCGGCCACGAATTTGCGGAACCTGTCGCGGCCTTCAGCGCCGAGGGTGTAACCGTGGTCGGTGGAGCCGCCTCCTCGCACATATACCATCTTGAAGCGCGGCTCGCCGTCAGGATAGAGCATACGGCCGTTCACATCTTCAGCACTTCCGACGAAGAATGCAGTCTGGGCCGCAGAATCGGCCTTTGTAGGGCTGTACCTGGCCCCCATGAAGACCTCCATCGAGAGATCCAGGAATTCGGTCACCGGCAGGGTGTCGTTGGTGGTAAGAAAGAGGCCGCTGTTCATTACGAGGTCCTTGTAGAAGGCCTTGTTCTGCACGTCGGTGCGTATTATCACATCCTCTGAGGCATCTTTGTATGAGGCGTCTCCGGAGGCGGAGCAGGCAGCCCTCCTGGTAGTCGCTGCGGGGAAGTCCTGCTGCATATAGCCGCCGCGGTGGTCGATCATCGTCAGGCGGAAGCCCTCCTGAAGGGTACCGGCCGGCACTGCGAAATAATATGTCGAGGTGGTCTCCTCTCCGCCGGCCGACAGGGTGCCGTCCGTTATGGTGGAGTTGGGGCCGGTTACGAAGGATTCGTTGCCGGTGTTTCCGCCGTTGCCTTCCGTGGAAAGCGACAGAACTATCGCATTTTTCCCGTCAGCGGCGTTTTCCGGAATAGTTCCTGCCGGAAAATCATCTCCCGAAACCGGAATCGACATCGTGCCCCAGAGGGCCTCGTCCTTATTGGAAACAAGCCGTATCTCGCGAAGGGCATTCCGGGACTTTACCGTAACGGCCACGACGCTCAGGGGGCATTTGAATGACAGGTTCCCCACAGTGTCGGCCTGGGCCACGAAAGGCAGCAGAGCGGGATCCACACCCCCTTCGCAGTAATACTGGAATGCGGGAAGGTTCAACGAGAGGTTCTCTCCGTCCAGTTTTCCGTCGAAGGATGCCGGAAAAAGCGCCGACTTTGCCAGATGGTACTCCTTGAACCCCTCCTCTGCGAAGGTCGCCCCTGTTGGGGAAGTCACGGCAGAGGGATGGAACTCCTTTCCCTCCGGGGAGGAAGGAAGATACACCTTGATTGTAGATTCCGCCGTCCAGGCAGGCGATGTTACGCCTTCTATGCTCTCCAGCGAAGCGCTGAAAGCCGTGGGACGCTTTGAATCAGGATCGGGCCCGGGCGGTTCCGGACCCTGGGGGCATCCGCAAGCCAGGATGGCCGTCGCTGCGGTTACCAACAGAAATCTGATGTTTCGTATATTCATTTATTTATACTGTTATTGTCAATTTGCAGCCCATACAGGGGAGATCGTCTCTCCCGTCGCATTGTCGATAAGGACCACTTCGATGGGTGTCTTGCCGTTGTATCCGCTGCGGATCCAGCGCAGGTTGGTCCTGGCCAGCCAGTCGGCAGTAGCCTTGTTGCAATGTATCGTGAGTTTCTTGCTCAGCGATGCGGTTCGCACTCCAACGCCCTCTGCCTGGGCCAGGAAGAAGCCGGAAGGGGTGGTATTCT
>JAFSVP010000089.1 GCA_017444905.1 Bacteroidales bacterium | reverse complement strand
TCGGCTATCGACTTCTACATTGAAAGGCAGGGCGAAGACTGCTACGTATATCCCACATATTTCAAGAGTTACGCCCAGTACTTCTACACCGCAAGGCAACCTGCCAACAGCTGCGACGACTTCGAGTTCCTGAGCCGCGGAGCTCTTGACAAGAGATGCTATTTCGTACTGAAGGATATTCCTTCCGACATCGAGCGCTTCCGCGAAGATGCACCTGACGCAAGTTTCCTGTATCGAAGGTCAGGATTTCAGTTTTACGTGCGCGAGCCTGAGGGTGAAGCCTGCGAAAAGTAGGGCGAGTGCGAGCATCATAGCGTTGTATGCGATGGTGAGGAGCACGTCGACGCTATGCCCTGACACCCTGTAGGGGCTGGAGGCAAGGCTCTTGTCGAACCTCGTAAAAGCATTGGTATAAAGCACGTTGCCATCTTCAAAGAAAGCAGTGAAGCGGGCATACGGCTCATCCTCTCCGAGCCTGCATTCCAGATAATCGCCATCCTCTGCAAGGGCCAGCATCTTCCTGCCTTCGCCGGTAGCCTCGATGCGTGCGGGAGCGGTCAGCCTTACGAATACCGTATCTCCCCTTACTCCGATATCGGAAACTGAAGGAAGCGAAGCGTTGGCAGCCCGCTTGAGATCGGCGTCGCCGTTGCCGAAATCGGGGGTTCGCAGCGAGTAGAAGCGCCCGTGGAGCATGGATTCCCTGATATCTTCATAGAGGGCGGAAGGAGTGGCGAGCCAGGAGCTGCGGATGGCTATGCGACGGTGGTCGCCGGAGTCGTGGCAGTCGTCGTTCAGGATGCAGTGGGAATAGTGCCCGGCGCCGAGTGCCTCATCCCAGTGGGTCAATTCAGTGGAAATTCCGGAATCGGCTTCCATCAGGCGGTATGAGGTAAGCAGGCGCATCGAGCGGGGGGTGGTGAAGAAGCTGCGGTCGGGGTGGTTCATCACCAGGAAATCGGCATTCGCCGAGAGGTAGTCGTACTGCCACTGCTTCTGCGACACGAGGAACGGCAACGGGTGGTCGAAGAGCAGCATCTTCGAAGGGTTGAAAACCAGCTTATGGAACTTGAAGAGGCCGAATCCGTGCTCGTAAACGTTAATCTGCAGGGTGGAGTCGTAGGGCTGGCGGGTAAGCTGGTTGTGGTTGGAGAATGCAAGGATGTCGTATCCCAGCTTCATGTAATCATCGTACACCACAGGCGGGTACTCGGGGCACTCGTTAAGAATATTGTCCACGCGCGTGTGCGTATGGAAGTTGGCCCGCTTCCAGTGGGGAATGGTGTCGAAGCCCGCGTAAGGGTTGTAAATGTCGGGCCCTGCGAAGGGGCGGGGTGCCTCGAAACGGTATATCGGGGATACGGAAAAGAGGCAGAGTGCCGTGATTATTGCGCAGAGAAGGGCTGTAACCGCCTTCCCGGAAATTTTAAGCAGCGATTTCATAGGGCAAATATGCGAAAAATATAAAAATATTAGTATATTTGCATAGTCAAATCAAGCCGCAGGAAGTATTATTATCGGTTCCAACGCGGTTCACCTTAAAAATTGAATTATGTCACACAGCCTTGCAGAGCTGCGCAGCATGAATAGGGAGCAGCTCGAGACTTTAGCTAAGGAATTAAGTATCAAAGTGTCGAAAAAGACCGACGACGACAGCATAAGATATTCCGTCTTGGATGCCGAAGCTGCGGCGGAGGCGGCGAAGCCTGCGCCCGAAAAGCCCAGGCGCGGACGCCCCCGCAAGAACCCCGAAAGCCCCTCGGCTGAAAAAGCCTCCGACTCAGGTGCTTCGAACGGGAAGGCCTCCGAGGCGGGCGGCGGAAAGTTTGCAGACGGCAAGGCCGGAAACTCCGGGGCCGCTGAAGGAAAGGCCGGGGCCGTCGGCTCAGCTGAAGCAAAGGCCGCCGTTCAGGGCTCCGAAGAAGAAAAGCCCCGCTCGAAGCGTGGCCGCAAGCCCAAGAACGAGGCTTCCGCAGCCGCCGAAGGGCAGAGCGCCGGAAGCGAAGCGCGGAACGCCGGAGCCGGAAAGGGCGAAGCAGCATCTGCCGAAGCCGGAAAAGAAGTCGGGAAAGGCCATGCCGCAGGGGCGGTCGCTCCCTCCGGGCAGGAGCCTTCAGTAAAGCTCAGGGGCCGCAGGGCCCGAAAGAACGAAGGCGCTCCCGTTGCCGAGCCCGCCGCCATTCCTAGTGCAGGGGCGGACGCCGCCGGCACTCCCGCACGCGAACAGCAGCGTCAGGAAGAAAAGCAGGCCGCCCGTGATGGCAACGAGCCCGGGCAGGCCGCAGGAGAGGGTCAGCAGGGCGAGGGCCGCCGTGACGCAAGGAAAGAGGAGCGTCACAATCATCAGAAAGGCCAGCAGAACGGGCCCCAGAACGGGCCTCAGAACGGGCCTCAGAACGGACCTCAGAACGGGCCCCAGAACGGACCCCAGAACGGACCTCAGAACGGACCTCAGAACGGACCTCAGAACGGACCTCAGAACGGGCAGAAGGGCCAGCATAACCAGCTTCAGAAGCCCCGGTTCCCCGAGTTCGAAGGCACCGTGGAGGCTACCGGCGTACTGGAAATAATGCCCGACGGCTACGGATTCCTGCGCTCGTCTGACTACAACTATCTCAACTCCCCCGACGACATCTACGTATCGCAGCAGCAGATAAAGTTCAACGCCCTCAAGCCGGGCGACACCGTCACCGGTGAAATCAGGCCACCGCGCGAAGGCGACAAGTACTTCCCTCTCGTAAAAATCAAGTACGTCAACGGGCGCACGCCGGAGTTTATCCGCGACCGCGTTCCCTTCGACTTCCTCACTCCCCTCTTCCCCGACGAGAAGTTCAATCTGCTCGGGCACGGGCACGGCTCCAACCCTTCTTGCCGCATCGTGGATATGTTCTCGCCCATAGGCAAGGGCCAGCGAGG
>JAFSVP010000088.1 GCA_017444905.1 Bacteroidales bacterium | reverse complement strand
GGTTATGGCCGAAGTGGCCCTGAGAGCCGACGTTGACAAGATAATTCTGGGCGGAATGGGCCTCAGCAACGACGATTACCTCTTCTTCCGCCACAAGTTCGAGAACGCCGGCGCCCTCGACAGGATAGTCTCCTTCGTGAACACCACCGACGAGCCTCCGGTTGAGCGCCTGCTCATACCGGATATGGCCCTCACGGCGGCGGAATACTTCGCCGTTGACAAGAACGAGAAGGTGCTGGTGCTGCTCACCGATATGACTCTGTACGCCGACGCCCTCTCGATAGTGAGCAACCGTATGGACCAGATTCCCTCGAAGGATTCGATGCCGGGTTCGCTCTATTCCGACCTTGCGAAGATTTACGAGAAGGCGGTGCAGCTCCCCGACGGCGGCTCCATCACTATACTTGCCGTTACTACGCTGAACGACGGCGATATAACCCACGCCATCCCTGACAATACCGGATACATTACCGAAGGCCAGCTCTTCCTTCGCGCCGATTCCGATTCGGGCTGCGTCATAGTCGACCCGTTCAGGAGCCTGAGCCGCCTCAAACAGCTCGTGCAGGGCAAGAAAACCCGCGAGGACCACAGCCAGGTGATGAATGCCGGAGTGAGGCTATATGCCGATGCCCAGAACGCCAAGACCAAGCAGCAGAACGGTTTTGACCTTTCCGACTATGACCTCAGATGCCTCGACTACGCGAAGGATTATGCCCGGGAGCTTCTCAGCATCGACGTCAACATAAGCATCGACGAGATGCTCGACACTGCCTGGAAGCTGTTCGGACGCTATTTCAAACCCTCCGAAATAGGAATCAAGCAGAGCCTTGTAGAGAAGTATGGCCGTTAAGTTCCAGTACAACAAGACTTCTCTGACCGCCCTCGGCAAGCAGCTGAAGGTGCGTCAGAACGCCCTGCCCACCCTCAAGAACAAGGAGTCCGCCCTGCGAGTGAGCGTGGCGGTGGCAAAGGGCGAGGCGCAGAAGTGGAACGACGAACTTGAAAGGACAATCTCTTCCTATGATTATATGGCGGCGCTCTGGAACGAGTTCGACGCCTCCCTCGTAAGAATTGAGGACATTCACCTCAGGACCGTGAAGATTGCCGGAGTCAAAGCCCCCGAGCTTGACGGCATAGACTTCAGCCTCAGCCCCTTCAACGCCTTCGCGAAGCCCGCCTGGTATGCCGACGGCGTACGCATCCTCAAGGAACTCGCCACCCTCGGCATACGCTCCGAAGTGGCTGAGGAGCGCAGGCGCATACTGGAATACAACCGCAAGAAAACCACGCAGAAAGTGAATCTGTACGAGAAAGTGCAGATTCCCGGATACCAGGAGGCCATACGCAAGATAAAGCGTTATATGGAGGACGAGGAGAATCTTTCAAAGGCCTCGTCGAAGATAGTGAAGAACCGTCACGCCGCCCAGGAGGCGGAGGAGGCAGGGTTCTGATAACTCCGATGATTCGTTACGATTTCCTCATCCTCTCTTCATCCAGAGAGGCTGTGATGGATTCGCTCTCTTCGCTCGGCGTCATTGACATAACCCGCTCCGAAAAGGCCGTTGACAGCCGTTCCGAAGCAATGTTTGCCGAGATTGCCTCGCTGCGCGAGCGGATAAAGCAAATCAAATCCTGCACTGACGCTCATCTTGCGGAGCTTGAGGCCTCCCGCGACTCATATCTTGCAGATGCGGCAAAGCTTGAACCCTGGGGCGAGTTCGATTATGACAAACTCTCTTCTCTGGGCAGGACTGTTCATTTCTGCTGCGTGCCGGAGCGGAAATTCCGCCAGGAGTGGGCGTCGGAGTATGCTCTGGCAGAGTGCTCTCGCGTTGGCGGGAAGCTGCGTTTCGTGGTTTTAGGCAACAGTATTCCCGCAGGCGTTACGGAGGAGCTTCTTCCCTGCCGCAGCCTTTCCCGGACAAGGGTTCTTGCTTCTGAAACTGAAAAGGAGGCGGAGGCTTACAGGGCCGTGCTTGAGAGCAGGCTGGAAGAGATTCCCGCCCTGGAAGAGAAGATTTCAGCCCTCGTTTCCGAGCTTGGCGTTTACCTTGCCGCAGCAAGCGGCGAAGCGGCGGCCGACAACAGGCTGCTGGTTTACACCGGCTTTGCCCCTGAAAGCGAGAGGGAGAGGCTGGCGACTGCTTTCGACGAGCTGCCCTGCGTATGGCAGGAAGCTAAAGCAACCGTAGAGGATAACCCTCCTATAAAGCTAAAGAACAATAAGTTCGTAAAGCAGTTCGAGCTGCTTACCGATATGTACGGAAGGCCCGATTACAACGAGTTTGACCCTACCCCGTACATTTCCATCTTCTTCCTGCTCTTCTTCGCAATGTGCATGGGAGACGCCGGATATGGACTTCTGCTCCTGATTGGCGGAGCGATTATGCGCAAGGCGGAGGGACTTGCCAAATTCTCCCCGTTGGTGATGCTGCTCGGAGCCGGAACTTTCGTGGTGGGAATAGTGATGCATACCTTCTTCGGCGTGGATATAGCTGCGCTGCCGTGGATTCCGCAGGCGCTGAAGTCCGTGATGATAACCGGTAATATAGCTGGATTTGAAGCTCCCATGGTGCTTTCCATCGTGATAGGCATTTTCCATCTCTGCCTTGCAATGGTAGTGAAGACGGTTTATGCAACACGCAACCGGGGTTTTCTGGGTTCGCTTGCCGTATGGGGCTGGACGCTCCTTGTCGTCGGTGGTACCGTGGTGGGAGCGCTTGCAATTTTCAGCATCCTCCCTCCGGCAGTTGCGAAGTGGCTCTTAATCGGCCTCGGGGTGCTTTCAGCGCTTGGAATTTTCTTATTTAACGACGTTAAGCGCAACCCCCTGAAGAATGTCGGCGCCGGCCTCTGGGACACCTACAATACTGTTACCGGGCTGCTGGGCGACGTGCTGAGCTACCTCCGCCTCTATGCCCTCGGCCTTGCGGGCGGTATGCTCGGCAAGGCTTTCAACGACATCGCCTCAATGACTCTCGGCGACGGTACTTCGGTATTCTCCTGGCTGGTATTCATCCTGATACTCGTAGTCGGGCACGCCCTGAACCTCGCTATGTGCTGCCTCGGCGCCTTCGTACATCCGCTCCGCCTCAATTTCCTCGAGTTCTTCAAGAATTCGGGATACGACGGCAAGGGCCGCAAATATTCACCTGTAACAAAACTGTAAAATTTTAATATTATGAACGAAATTCTCGGTTATCTCGGACTTGGTTTGATGCTTGGCCTTTCAGGAATCGGAAGTGCATACGGGACCACCATCGCCGGCAATGCCGCCGAAGGAGCACTCAAGAAAGCTCCCGAAAAATCAACCAGTTACCTCATCCTTTCGGCCCTTCCCGCAACCCAGGGCATCTACGGGTTCGTAGGTTTCTTCATGTGGCTGCTGGTGTATCGCTTCGACTTTGCCGCCAACGGGCCGCTGCTCTTCGGCGTAGGGCTCGGCGTAGGGCTCGTATGCCTGCTCTCCGCCATCCGTCAGGGCCAGGTCTGCGCCAACGGTATCATTGGTATCAGCCAGGGACACGACGTCCAGACCAACACCCTCATCTACGCAGCTCTGCCCGAGTTCTACGCTATTCTCGGCCTGGTTGGCGCACTGATGCTCACGCTGGCAG
>JAFSVP010000001.1 GCA_017444905.1 Bacteroidales bacterium | reverse complement strand
GTCCCATTGCGGAAAACAGGAATTGGCCTCCGGAGAGATTCGGGGGCCTTTTCTTTGTCCTAAAAATCTGGTATTCTCGGCATTGCACTGAAAACAGTGCATTGGTAATATTAGACGGCGTCTCGCCTGCATATCAAGCACGACTAACGGCTGAGGGCGGTCCAGACTTTGAGGCCGTAGATGGAGTTGATGAGGTAGAAGCTGTATTTGATGATATAGATGAGGGCGTAGTGCGAGCCGGGGTCGCCGGCGAGGGTGAAGCTCCACATAGTTATTGAAAAAACGTTCACCCCTATCCAGAAGAACCACTGCTCCCTGTAGGCCATGCTCATCAGGGCCTGCCCCAGAATGTTGCAGAGCAGAGGCAGTACGTCCAGCACTACGGCCACCCTTATGAAGCCTTCGGCGGCGGACTTGTCGAACCTTGCTATGATGAAGTACGCGGCCACCGACCCCGCAAGGAAGATAAGCACCGACACGAGCATGCCCCGGGGAGAGAGCCTCCGGGCCTTCACGGTGCCGCCCTTCCCGCCTCCGCGCCTGCGCCACTGGGCAAAGCCCACGAACTGCATAGGTACGAAATATACGAAATGAAGGATTGCGTTGCCAAGCCCCGGCTGCCCGTTCTTCCAGTTCAGAAGGCACATGACTCCGTAAACGGTGACGTCCAGAAGGCCGAAGAGGAAAGTGATTATAAGCCCGTTGGCGGAGCATACGGTAGCTGCCACCCCCATCAGCGACCCGAAGGCGGCTGCAAGCAGCATGAGCTTGCCGGAAGCGTCGGCTCCTCCCATTTTGAAAACCGTGGCGACTATGGTCACCACGGTCATTCCCGTAAGAATCAGCAGCGAGAACAGCTTGTCGGAAGGAATCTTGAGCTTGCTTCCCATAGCGGGCGCTATTCCATCAGCTTTTTGTACTTGAAACGGACGGGCTCGTCGCTGCCGAGCCTCTGGCGGCGGTTCTCTTCGTACTCGGAGTAACTGCCTTCGAAGAAGTAAACGCTGCCGTCGCCCTCGAATGCCAGTATATGGGTGGCGATGCGGTCGAGGAACCAGCGGTCGTGGCTCACTACAACGGCGCAGCCCGCAAAGCCGTCGAGGCCTTCCTCGAGCGCGCGTATCGTGTTGACGTCCACGTCGTTGGTGGGCTCGTCGAGCAGCAGTACGTTGCCTTCGTCCTTGAGCGTAAGGGCAAGGTGCAGGCGGTTGCGCTCGCCTCCCGACAGCACTCCGCATTCCTTCTCCTGGTCGGCGCCGGAGAAGTTGAAGCGGCTCACCCACGAGCGGGCGTTGATTTCGCGTCCGCCGAGGCGTATCCACTCCGAGTTACCGGCTATGGTTTCGTAAACAGTGAGGTCGGGGTCGATGCTGCGGTGCTGCTGGTCAACGTAGGCGAGCTTCACGGTGTCGCCGATTTCAATGCTTCCGGAGTCGGGCTTCTCTATGCCCATTATAAGTCGGAAGAGGGTGGTCTTGCCTGCGCCGTTGGGCCCTATCACGCCCACGATGCCGGCAGGCGGCAGTACGAAACTCAGATGCTCGAAGAGCAGCTTGTCGCCGTAAGCCTTGGAGACTTCGTGAAATTCGATGACCTTGTTGCCGAGGTGCGGGCCGTTCGGAATGTAGATTTCCAGACGGGCCTCCTTCTCGCGGGCGTCGGCCGAGGCGAGTTTCTCGTACGCCCCGAGCCTTGCCTTCTGCTTGGCCTGGCGTGCCCTGGGTGCCATCCTGACCCACTCCAGCTCGCGCTCCAGAGTGCGGCGGCGCTTGCTCTCCTGCTTCTCCTCGGCGGCCAGGCGCTTGCTCTTCTGCTCCAGCCATCCGGAATAATTGCCCTTCCAGGGGATGCCCTCGCCGCGGTCGAGCTCGAGTATCCAGCCAGCTACGTTGTCAAGGAAATAGCGGTCGTGGGTGACGGCTATCACCGTGCCCTTGTATTGCTTGAGATGGGCTTCCAGCCACTGTATGCTCTCGGTGTCGAGGTGGTTGGTGGGCTCGTCGAGAAGCAATACGTCGGGCTGGCGCAGAAGCAGCCTGCAGAGGGCCACGCGGCGGCGCTCGCCTCCCGAAAGGGTGGCTACGGATGCGTCGGGCGGAGGGCACTGGAGGGCGTCCATCGCCCTTTCGAGCT
>JAFSVP010000087.1 GCA_017444905.1 Bacteroidales bacterium | reverse complement strand
CGTCGAGCTTGGTCACCACAAGGCCGGTGATGTCGGTGGCCCTGGCAAATTCGCCTGCCTGCGCGAATGCGTTCTGCCCGGTGGTGGCGTCCAGCACCAGAAGGACCTCGTCGGGAGCCGTAGGGAGCACCTTGCGCACGGAGTTACGGATTTTCGTAAGCTCGTTCATAAGGTCCACGCGGTTGTGAAGGCGCCCGGCCGTATCGATGAGGACGACGTCGGCGCCACGGGCAACGGCGGCCTTCACGGCATCGTAGGCCACGGCAGCAGGGTCGGAGCCCATCTGCTGCTTCACTATTTCGACGCCTGCGCGGGACGCCCAGATATCGAGCTGGTCAACCGCCGCGGCGCGGAAAGTATCGGCTGCGCCGAGCAGGACCTTCCTGCCCTGACGGGAATAGAAACGGGCCAGCTTGCCGATGGTGGTGGTCTTGCCAACGCCGTTCACGCCCACTACGAGTATGACGTAAGGGCTGTGAGCGGGGGCCTCCGGTGCCTGGGAGTCGGGAATCAGCGCGGCTATCTCGGAGCGCAGAAGCGAGCGCAGCTCCTCCTGGCTCATATACTTGTCGCGGCTCACGCGCTCTTCCAGCGCGTCTATCACCTTGAGCGTGGTATCGACGCCCATATCGGACTCTATGAGAGCCTCCTCGATGGCGTCGAGGGTATCGTCGTCAACCCTCGACCTTCCGGCAATCGCCCTGCCTATCTTCTGAAAGAAACTGAATGCCATAACTTGCAAATATAACAAATTATCGCCATTCAAAAAACAAGAGGGGCCGGGAAAATCCCAACCCCTCTCATTACGTGTGATTTCAGGGAATTACTTCTTGGTTGCGAAGAAGTCCTTGGCCTTCTCGGCCTCTACAAGCTGCTCGGTGAAGACGTATGCGCCGGTCTTGGGAGACCTCTCCATACGGATGCACTTGACCATGCTCTTGGCGCCTGCCTTGGCAGCAAATGTTGCAACGGCTTTCTTTGCCATATCTTATTCTCCTTTAATTATTTGATTTCACGGTGAACGGTAACCCTCTTGAGAAAGGGATTGTACTTCTTGCGCTCGAGACGCTCGGGGGTGTTCTTCCTGTTCTTGGTAGTAATGTAACGGGAGATGCCCGGTACGCCGCTGGCCTTCTGCTCTGTGCACTCGAGGATGACCTGCACCCTGTTTCCTTTTGCTTTCTTTGCCATAACTCTAAAAATTAAACAAGGTTAATCAATCCTTTCTTACCGGCTTCGCGAAGCGTAGCTTCAAGACCATTCTTCTCAATGATTCTCATTCCCTTGCAAGAAACCTTGAGGGTGATGTAGCGCTGCTCTTCTTCACTCCAGAAGCGCTTGTTCTTGAGGTTGAGGGAGAAATCGCGCTTGGTGCGGAGTTTCGAGTGGGCAACATTGTTGCCTTTCATCCTCTTCCTGCCTGTCACTTGACAAACTTTTGCCATAACTATTTGATTTTTATTATTTTCTTGGATTGGGGTGCAAATATCGTTCTATTTTCTTGGATTTCCAAATCGGAACTACAGAAATTTGAAGAATCTGCTCCACCGTACATTGTCGGGGAATTTCCGCCCCGGTGCGGTCGAGAGCCATATCAGGGCAGGCCTTCCGACTATGTGATCCTCGGGTACGAAGCCCCAGTATCTCGAGTCGAGAGAGTTGTGCCTGTTGTCTCCCATCATGAAATAGTAATCCTGTTTGAAGGTGTATGAGCCTGCAGCCAGGGCTGCTTCGACATCGGAGTGCTCGTAGTCGCGGATAATACGCTCGTACAGCGGGAGGTTAGCCTCGGTCAGCTCCACGGTGGCACCCTTGCGGGGTATCCAGAGGGGCCCGAAGGAATCCCTCGACCAGGAGTAGAGCGGCGAGTGCGGGAACACCTCGCGGTAGTCGGAAGGCACGGTCTGCAGGACCGGCTCCACGCTGACTACGCTCGGAAGCTCCTTCACCGTGGCGAGCATCTTTTCGGTCAGGGGCATATCGGGATATCCGGGGAGAGAGCGCAGGAAATGAAGCTCGCGGGTGTTGACGCCAAGCTTCTCGAGCGTCTTGGGATTGAGTTCCCTGCCCGTCGTGACGACGCGATAGGAGAGCTGCACTCCCGGCCATACCGTCTGCTGCGAACCGTTCACCCATACCAGCCCGTCCTTGATTTCGAGCGTGTCACCGGCCGCTGCGACGCAGCGCTTTACGTAGTGGTCCTTCTTGTCCATGGGCCTGGCGATTGCCGGACCGTAGGCGCGCAGGACCGCTTCCCTGCCGAAGAAACGCACGAGGGCGTGGTAATCCTCCACCGGAGATTTGGTGAGCACGGTGTCGCCGTTGGGGAAACCGAAAACCACGCAGTCTCCCGCACGGACCTTCCTGAACCCGGGCAAGCGGCGGTACTTCCAGCTCAGGGCCGTGGAGTACGATTCCTTCTTGCCTATCACGTTGTGCGTGAAGGGAATGGTCAGGGGGGTCATCGGGAGCCTCGCTCCATATGTCAATTTGCCGACGAAGAGATGGTCTCCGGTATAGAGGCTGCTCTCCATCGAGGAGGAAGGAATCTTGAACGACTGGAACAGGAAAATGTTTATGACGGTCACTACGACCACCGCAAACAGTATCGCGTCCAGCCAGTCAAGGACCCAGTTGAGTACCTTGCTCTTGGTACGAAACTTCTTCCTCCGGCTCACTTGCCTTTACTTTACGGAATTGATGATAGCTTCGAATGCCTGGGGATTGTTCATCGCGAGGTCG
>JAFSVP010000086.1 GCA_017444905.1 Bacteroidales bacterium | reverse complement strand
GCGGGTGCTGGTCGGCCGGCCTGCTCATCGACTACAAGGCGGCCGACCGCAACAAATTCAAGGACCCGAGGTTCCGAAACATTCTGATGGACCTCAGCCTGGCTCCCGGGTTCTGGTACTCGGCTGATGGCAGGGGCGGCTTCGGGGCCAACCTCGTTTACGAGTACCGCGTGGAGCAGCTCAAGTCGGGCCTCTACGGCACGGTCGACCGCGAATACGACATACTCGTAGACCAGGGCGGCTTCTTCGGACTTCGCGAAGATTTCATAGGCGACATAGGCTACGTGTCGGTCGACAATATCCGTCCACTCGTATCGTCGCGCTACGGCCTCGCGGCTCAGTTCGTGAGCGGCAGCACCGACCGCTTCAGCGGAGAGCTGAAGGGCGTGTGGCGCAGCGGCCACTTCGGGCAGAAGTCCTCCAACTCCGTAGTATTCTGCGAGTTCAGCGGCCCGGAGGCGGAGCTGTCGGCTCAGCTGGAGCTCCCGCGCACAGGATTGTTGCACAAGATAAGGCTGGAAGCCTCCTACCGCAACCTCTCAAACTACACCAACACCTATAAATACGAGACTCAGGACGGCCACAGCACACGCATCATCTATCTGGCGCAGAACCAGACTCTTTCGCGCCACGACCTCGCCGGCTCCCTCTCGTACGCCCTCCATCTCGGGGCGGGCGGATTCCTCCCCAAATGGGTGCTCTCGGCACGCGCCGACGCCGTCTGCCGTATGCAGCAGACGGTAATCTACCCTTACTACAGGGACAGCGACTTTTTCCGCATCTGCGCAGGCCTCGAAGCCACGCGCAACATCGACCTGGGCCGTTCCGTACTCGGAATCGGGGTCTCGGCCGCCTTCGCAACGGGTGGCGGCAATCCCAGGGCCGACGGCAAATACGCCGGAGGCGAGACCAAGGCCAAATCTTTCGACGATTACCTCAACCGGCAGTTCGAATACTACACCGCCCCCCGCGCCGGGGCCGGCATCAACCTGAAATACAGCTGGACCGCGTTCTCCGGGCCGGCCCCCTACATAAGGGTTTCCGACAGCTTCACCACTCTCCTTTCAGCTCCCGAATATCTCGACGGCCGCTTCGTGAACATTGTATCGGTGGCCTTAGGCTGCTCATTCTGATATGAAAAGATTACTCCTGCTTCTGGCGGCATCTTGTCTTGGCGTCATTGCCGCCGCGCAACCCATCCCCGCCGACCCGGCCTTCCGCGTAGGAAAGCTCGGCAACGGAATGACATACTACCTGTACCATAATGAGTTGCCCGCCGGATGCGCTGATTTCTACATTGCGCATAACGTCGGCGCGATGCAGGAGGAAGACAACCAGAACGGCCTCGCCCACTTCCTTGAGCACATGGCCTTCAACGGCACCCGCCACTATCCCGGCAAGCAGATGCTGGACTTCCTTGCAAAAGACGGCGTGCGCTTCGGCTACAACGTAAACGCCTACACTTCCCGTAACGAGACCGTTTACAACATATCTTCGGTGCCCCTCGTGCGCGAGAGTTTCATCGATTCGGTGCTGCTCGTCCTGCACGACTGGTCGTGCGACATCTCCTGCGAACAAAAGGCCCTCGACGACGAGAGGGGCGTAATCAGCGAGGAGTGGCGCCTCCGCGACGACAGCCGCTACCGGATGATGTGCCTGCAGAACGCCCTCGTTTACAAGGGTTCGCGCCAGCCCGAGCGTACCGTTCTCGGCACTCTTGAAGTCATCAACGGCTTCAAGCGCGGCGAGATACTCGATTTCTACCACAAGTGGTACAGGCCCGGCCTCCAGGCCATAGTGATAGTAGGCGACTTTGACGTGGACGCAATGGAGCTTAAAGTGAAGAAGACCTTCTCCGACATTCAGGAACCGGAGAATCCCGAACCCAAGGTCCGTTACACGGCCCCCGCGCTCGAAGAGCCGCTCTTCGAAGACATGACCGACAGCCACCTTAAGTTCAACGCGCTGAAAATCATTTACAAGCAGCCTTATCCCGACACTTGTGCACGCCGGAGCGAAGAATACATCAAGGACTTCTTCTGCCGCAATATAATAACTTCCGTAATGTGCGAAAGGCTGAAGGCGCAGGTACAGTCGGAGGGCTGCCCCGCCCGCTCCGCCGTAGCAGTAACCAGCGAATACGAGCCCGACTACTTCATTACCCTTTTCACCGTATCGCCCCGCGGGAAGGCAAAAATCACAGACTGTCTGGAAATGACTTACCGCGAAATCAGAAGGATGCGCGAGTTCGGCATCAGCGACTCAGAGTTCGAGGTGGCAAAACTCGCCACCCTTCAGCGCTTCCATCTCGACAGGCGGACTCCCCGCGAAGAAGTGAAGAACGGCGAGATAGTAAAGGCCGCCGTCGAGCACTTCCTCCGCAATCATCCCCTCGTCAATCCTGCAGACCTCCGCGGGATAGAGAAGCGCATACTCTCCGCTCTCGGCCCCGACGACGTGAAGGGCTACGCCGAAGATATGTTCGGAAGAAGCGAAGTCATCTATTCCACTCTCTACAACCCCGTGGAAGAGCCTGACGCGGCACCCTCTGCAGATGAAATGAAGGCAGTCATAGCCAAGGTGGACGGGGAGGCTCTCAGTGCAGGATTCACCGAATATGCTCCGCTCGACCTCTCCCCTTCCGTAGCTGAAGAGGGCAGGATTATCTGCCGCAAGCAGCGCAAGGGCCTCGGTGGATACGAGCAGTGGAAGCTCTCCAACGGTGCCACCGTCTATTTCAGGAAGGCCGCTCCAGTAAAATCCAACGACCATCTGGTGATGACCTTCCGCTTTGCCACCGGCTTCAGGAGCCTCCCCGCCGACAGGCTCGCGAGCTCGCGCTTTGCAGCATCCTACGACTGCCGTAACACGGGCTTTCGCAACTGCATCCACGGCGAATTCAAGAACTACCCCGAGCTGAGCGGCATAGGCTGCATACTCTCCAACTCCTACAGAGCCTCGCAGCTTGAGCTCACGGCCGGCGCCGGCAAGCAGGAGAACGCCTTCCGCCTTGCCTCCCTGATGCTCTCGGAGCCTTGCTTCGGCAACCCCGAGAAGCTTTCAAAGAGCAAGGAAGACTACCTTCGCAACCTTGCGAAGAAAAAGAGCCCGCGTACTCTCTTTGAAGAAAAATACCGCAAAGAAGTTTACGGTTCGCACCCCTGGATGGCTCCCATCGATTCAGCAAGTGTGGAGGCCGTGGACGAGGAGCTGCTGAAGGAAGTCTATTCCCGTATGACAGGTGACCCGAAGTCGCTCAAATTATTCATTACCAGCGACCTCGACCGCTCCGAGATAGAAACTCTCGTGCTTCGCTACGTAGGCTCGCTGAAGGGCTCCGGGAGCAAGTACAAGCTCACGCGCACCGCATATCCAACTCCCGTAATCAAGGGGCGCCGCCTCATCAGCGAGACCAACGCTCCAGAGTCGGAGCCGGTGTCGGTCGTGAACTGCACCTGGCTTTCGAAAGAGAAAACCACCACCCGCAACATTATCATTTCCGACATTCTCGACTATATAATGTCAGCCCGGTATCTGAGCCTTATACGCGAGGAGCGCGGCGGCACCTACCACGTAGGCTACTCCACAGAGGTGCCCGACGACCCCCGCCAGCCCTGGAAGGGAGTCGTCGACTTCCAGACAAGGCCGGAGATGACGGAAACGCTGCTTTCCGACGTCAAGGCCGAGATGGAGCGGATGTGCGCTTCCGGGCCCGCCGCCGAGGAAATGGAGCTGGCCTGCAAGTATATACTCAAGAGGCACGGCGAGGTGGAAAGGCGCGTTGCAGGGTCGCTACGCCAGCAGCACGAGCGCCTGCTGTACACCGAGCTCTGGGGCCGCGACTTCGACGCGGACTATGAATCGCTCCTGAAGGATATCAGCACCACTGACGTGCGCGACTTCGCCCGCCGCTTCCGCTCCGGCACCCTCATCGAAGAAGTATATACTGAAGAATAAAAAGAGGGTGACTAATAAGTCTTAGGCCTTGAGGTCATCCTCTTTTTTTTGCATTTCCGCCTCCTAGCGTAGGCTATCTCCTCCGGAGGCCTTCGCT
>JAFSVP010000085.1 GCA_017444905.1 Bacteroidales bacterium | reverse complement strand
TGCGAGAAGTTGCACGAGGAGATGATAAGCGCCAACGACGCCCCCTACACCATCGACCTCGGCTACTGCTACGCCATTCTCCCCTCCATCAGCTTCAACGGCAAGCGTTCCAAGGAGGATTATATAAAGCACTACGGAGCCAAGCCCGTGGGCGACGGTTTCCGCTACGGCTCCGACTGCAGTCCCCTGAAGGAGAGCGTGGAATCGCTGCGCGAAAAAATCAGCGCCGTGTATGATTGATCATCCGATACCATACGGGCACCAGTACATCACCGACGAAGACATCGCCGCCGTGACCGAGGCCCTGCGCTCCGACTATATGACGCAGGGGCCCCGCATCGCCGAGTTCGAAAAGGCGTTCCGCACCCGCGTGGGCAGCGATTACGCCTGCATGGTGAGCAACGGCACCGCGGCACTGCACCTTTGCGCCCTGGCGCTGGGTATAAAACCCGGCGACAAGGTCATCACCACGCCCATCACCTTCGTCGCAAGCGCCAACGGCTTCCGCTACGAGGGTGCTGAAATAGTCTTCTGCGACATCGACCCCCGCACTTTCCTGATGGACCTCGACAAACTTGAAGAGATGCTCAAGGCCTCTCCGGCAGGCACTTACAAGGCCGTCGTACCGGTGGACTTCGCCGGCTACCCCATAGACGAGGAAAGGCTCCGCCGCCTTGCCGACAGGTACGGGTTCGCAATCGTGGTTGACGCCTGCCACGCCCCGGGCGCAAGCTTCACCGACAGCAGAGGACGCGTGCAGAAGGTCGGAAGCTGCAAGTATTCCGACCTCGCCTGCTTCTCTTTCCACCCGGTAAAGCACATCGCCACCGGCGAGGGAGGAGCGGTCACCACCAGCAACCCCAGGCTCTACGGCAGAGTCTCGCTCTTCCGCACCCACGGAATCACCAAAGACCCGTCGATGCTTACGAAAATCGACGGAGGATGGTACTACGAGATGCAGGAGCTGGGCTACAACTACCGCATCACCGACCTCCAGGCGGCTCTCGGGCTTTCGCAGCTCAAGCGGCTCGACTGGAGCATAGCGAGGCGCAACGAGATAGCCCGCCGCTACGACGAGGCTTTCTCAGGAAGCGCAGTACGCACCCCCTGGCGGGCCGAGGGCATAGTCCACGCCTTCCATCTGTATATAATCCAGGTAGATAACCGCAAGGAGCTCTACGACCGCCTTCGCGAGAACAATATATTCTCGCAGGTGCTCTACATTCCTGCGCACACGATGCCCTATTACAAGCGGCTCGGCTGGAAGGAAGGCGACTGCCCCGTGGCGGAAGAGTATTACAGGCACTGCCTCGCCCTGCCTATGGTCCCCAGCCTCACTTCTGAGGAGCAGGAATGGGTTATAGAAAAGGTACTCGAATTCGCAAGATGAGCGCTTTCGCGTCAAAGCTGGTGCTGGGCACCGTCCAATTCGGCTGCGAATACGGAATAAACTCGGCCGGAAGGCCGTCCCGCAGCAGCGTAGGCGCGATTCTCAAGCTCGCTTTGCAGGGAGGGATTACTACCCTCGACACCTCCAGCGCCTATGGCGATGCCGAAAGCGTGCTGGGCTCCTGCGGCTGCGGGAGCTTCCGCATCGTTTCAAAATATCCCGCAGGCGGCGGAGACGTGGAAGAATGCTTCCGCGGGTCGCTTGCAAGGCTTGGCCATAGCAGGCTCGACGGCTACCTCCTTCACCATTTCAGCGTCTGGAAAGATAAACCTTCGGTATGGGACTCGTTCCGCAAGTTGCGGGACAAGGGCCTTGCAGGGCGCATCGGATTCTCGCTCTACTCCCCTTCCGAGCTTGAAATGCTGCTTGACAAGGGCGTGGATTTCAACCTCTTGCAGTTCCCCCGCAACCTCTTTGACAGGAGCTTCGACCCTTACCTTCAGGAGCTTCACGAAAGGGGCGTTGAGATACACGTTCGCAGCACCTTCCTGCAGGGGCTCTTTTTCATGGACAGGGAGCGGCTTCCCGAAAAGCTGCAGCCCCTGCGAGGCGACCTGCTCGCTCTCGACGAAGCCCTTGACGGACGGAACCCCGCGGCCTTCGCCCTCGGATTCAACCTGCTGAACCCTTTCATAGACGGAGTGCTGATAGGAGTTGACAACGAGTCGCAGCTGAGGCAGGACTTCGATGCAGCGGCAGCCGTCGGCCCCGTAGTCTTCGAGCACGAAGTAAAACGGACCGACCTGCTTAACCCCGTAAACTGGAAATAATTGAAATGAAGATACTTGCAATAACACAGGCCCGTTACGGCTCAACCCGCCTCCCCGCAAAAATTCTGCGTGAAGTTGACGGGACCACCCTGCTGGAAATACATCTGCGCCGCATCCTGAAGGCGGAGCGGGCGAGCCTCCTCAAGATTGCCACTACCACCGAAGAAGGCTCTGCGAAGATTATCGAAGTGGCCTCCAAGGCGGGCGTCGCCTGCACGAGAGGCTCGGTGGACGACGTTCTTGACCGCTTCTACCAGACTGCCCTCCCCGAACAGCCCGACTACGTGGTAAGGCTCACCTCCGACTGCCCGCTCATCGACCCTTCGGTAATCGACGCCGTGATTGACTTTACCATAAACGGCGGATACGACTACGCCTCCACCGACCCCGCCTCGTTCCCAGACGGGCTCGACACCGAGGTGTTCAGGTTCGAGGCCCTGAAAGAGGCCTGGGAGAAGGCGGAACTGCGCTCCGAGCGCGAGCACGTGACACCCTATATCTGGAAGAACGGCAGCGCGAAGGGCGGAAGCATCTTCAAGACCGCCGCAATGGCGAACCCTGCGGGGAAATACGACGCCTCGCACTACCGCATCACCCTCGACGAGGCCGAGGATTTCGAAGTGCTGAAGGCGCTAATACGGGCCCTCGGCACCGGCAGGGGCTGGAAAGATTATATCGACTATCTTGAACGGCATCCTGAAATAAAGACGCTAAACAGCCGCTTCGGCTACAACGAAGGATACGAAAAATCTATAAATAACGACTGACAATGGGAAAAGGACAGGAATTATACAAAAAAGCGAAAAAACTCATCCCCGGAGGCACAATGCTGCTCTCGAAGCGGCCTGAGATGTTCCTTCCGGAAGGCTGGCCCGCATATTACAGCAAGTCTGAAGGCTGCAGGGTATGGGACCTCGACGGGCGCGAATACATCGACTGCGCCCTGATGGGAATAGGCACCAACACCCTCGGCTACGCACGCAAGGAGGTTGACGAGGCCGCGATGAGAGCCGTCAGCTGCGGCAATATGACAACCCTCAACTGCCCCGAGGAAGTGGCTCTCGCCGAAAGGCTGGTGGCTATGAATCCCTGGGCCGGGATGGTGAGGTTCGCCCGCACCGGAGGAGAAATCAACGCGATTACCGTGCGCATAGCCCGCGCCGCAGCCGGGAAAGACAAAGTGGCCATCTGCGGCTATCACGGCTGGCACGACTGGTACCTGTCGGTAAACCTCGGCGAAAACGACGCCCTTGCAGGCCACCTGCTTCCGGGCCTCGAACCGGCCGGCGTACCCAAGGGCCTCAGGGGCAGCACCATACCCTTCCACTACAACGATTACGAGGAACTTCTCGACATAGTGGAGCACAACGACCTTGCCGCCGTCAAGATGGAAGTCTGCCGCAACGCAGGACCCGAAGACGGCTATCTGCAGAAGGTGAGCGAGCTCTGCAGCGAGAGGGGCATCATCCTTATCTTCGACGAATGCACCAGCGGCTTCCGCGAGACTTTCGGAGGCCTCTACAAGAAATACGGCGTGGAGCCGGATATGGCCATCTTCAGCAAGACCATGGGCAACGGCTACGCCATCTCCGCCGTCGTAGGGCGCGAAGAGATAATGCAGGCAGCGCAGAAAACCTTCATTTCCAGCACGTTCTGGACCGAGCGCATAGGCCCTTCGGCAGCCCTTGCGGCCATCGACGTAATCGAGACGGAGCGCTCGTGGGAGAAGATTACCGCCATCGGTCTTGAGAACAAGAGGCGCTGGCAGGCCCTTGCCGACAAATACGGGCTCAAAATCAAGCAGTGGGGCATCCCTGCCCTCGCAGGCTACACCTTCGACAGCCCCAACGCTCTCGCCTACAAGACTTATATCACCCAGGAGATGCTCGACAAGGGATACCTTGCAAGTACCAGTATGTACGCCTGCATCTGCCACACTCCCGAAATCATCGACGGCTACTTCGAGGCCCTGGACGGCATTTTCGCAAGGATACGCGAGTTCGAAGACGG
>JAFSVP010000084.1 GCA_017444905.1 Bacteroidales bacterium | reverse complement strand
GAATCCGAGGGGGGCCAGTATGGACCCTCCGAAACTTTCAGAGATAATGGGAGCTATCCACATAACGGCGAAAACGCCCAGGCGGGCGATTGCCATCTCAAGCCCCATGGCGAGAGCCATCTCCTTGCCTTTGAACCACTTGGCGAGTATCTTGGAGACATTCGTACCCTCCATCTCGCAGCCGCAGCCGAAAATCATGAAGCCCAGCGAGGCCATCTTGGCGCTCGCGGGCATCTCTACCCACCAGCTGCCGAGCCAGGCGGCGAAGCCCGTGCCCTGGAACCACTCGCTGATACCCACGAACTTGATGGCGGCGCCGGCCACCATCAGCGAGGCCGACAGCACGCCGGAGAAGCGCACTCCCAGCTTGTCGAGGATAACGCCTGCGATAATAAGAAAGCCGCATACGTTCAGAATGTATTCAGATGCGGCATAAGTACCGAATACGCTGCTGTTCCACCCCAGATTGCTCTCCACCAGCGACTTGAGCGGGGACATGACGTCCACGAACATATAGGCGAAGAACATCATCAGGGCCACCAGGACGAGAACGGTCCACCGCACCAGCGGTGAATCGTTCATGAGCTTTCCCATTTTTTCAGACATATGTCTTCAGGAATGAATCCATGCTAGAAGGGAAGATCGTCGCTACCCTCGGCAGAAGCGTCGGGAGAGGCAGGGGCTGCAGGAGCCTGGTAGGAGGGTGCCGGGGCCTGATAAGAGGGTGCCGGAGCCTGGTAGGGCTGCTGGTACTGGCTCTGCTGCCTTTCGGGATACGAAGGGGAGGGAGCGGGTGCGCCGTCGCCATCGCGGCGGCTCAGGAGCTGTACGTTGTCGGCCACGATTTCGGTCATATACTTCTTCTGCCCCTGGGCGTCGGTGTACGAACGGGTACGGAGACGCCCCTCCACGTATATCTGGCTGCCTTTACGGATGTACTTTTCGGCGAGCTCGGCAAGCTGGCGCCACAGCACCAGGTTGTGCCATTCGGTGTTTTCACGCTGTTCGCCGCCGCGGTCGCGGTAGCGCTCGGTGGTGGCGAGGGTGAAGGTAGCGACCTTGGTGCCCTGTGCGCCCTGGGAAGAACTGGAATCAAGGTAACGTACGTCCGGATCTCTGCCCACGTTACCGATAAGGAGTACTTTGTTCAATGTTGCCATAATATGTTATATATTTTATTATAGAGTCTCAAATATAGGCATATTTTTCGAAACGGCTTCGCATTCCAAAAACAATTTCTAATTTTGCAGACGTGAAACGAGAACTGCTGGAGAGGATAGACAATCCCGAAGACCTGAAGAAGCTGTCAAGGAGCGAGCTGAAAGAGCTCTGCGGGCAGCTTCGCTCCTATATTATAGAATGCTGCGCGGGCAACCCGGGGCACCTGGCATCGAGCCTCGGCGCCGTGGAACTCATCGTAGGGTACCATTATGTATTCGACTCTGCCGACAGCATAGTCTTCGACGTGGGGCACCAGGCCTACGCGCACAAAATCCTGACCGGCCGCAGGGAGCAGTTCCGCCGCAACCGCCGCTCCGGCGGCATCAGCGGCTTCCCCTCGAGGGCGGAGAGCAGCCATGACGCTTTCGGCGCAGGTCACTCCTCCACCTCCATATCCGCCGCCCTCGGGCTCGCCGAGGCCGCAAGGCTGCAGGGGCGCAAATCAAAGAGCGTGGCTCTCATAGGCGACGGGGCACTCACCGGCGGGCTCGCCTTCGAAGGCATCAACAACGCCGGCAGCGGCAAGGCCGACCTGCTCGTAATTCTGAACGACAACAACCAGTCGATAGACGGCAACCTCGGCGGTCTGCACAACCACCTCCTGAGGCTTACCGCAAGCAAATCCTACAACCGCTTCAAGGACAAGGTCTGGAACAGTATGGGAGAGAGCCGCTTCAGGGCTTTCATACAGCGCTGGGTGCGCAGTCTCAAGGCCTGGTTCGTGAAGCGCACCGGGGGCGATCTCTTCGAAGCTCTCGGATTCCGCTACTTCGGACCCATCGACGGCAACGACATAGACGCCGTGGTGAACGCCCTGCAGAAGATGAAAAACCTTGAAGGCCCCCGCGTACTTCACTGCTACACGGTGAAGGGCAGCGGCTACGCACCCGCCGAGAAGGACCCTGTGACCTGGCACGCCCCGGGACGCTTCGACATCAGCACGGGCCAGCGCCTCGACGGAAGCCGGGGCAGGGTACGCTACCAGGACGTATTCGGAGCCGTGCTCTGCGAGCTGGCCGAAGCCGACCGGAGGGTCGTCGGAATAACGCCGGCAATGGCCACCGGCTGCGGAATGGCGAAGTTCGGCAAACTCTTCCCCGACCGTTTCTACGACGTGGGCATAGAGGAGGAGCACGCCGCCACCTTCTCGGCAGGTCTCGCCGCCGGCGGAATGAGGCCGTTCTGCAACTTCTACTCCACCTTCTCGCAGAGGGCTTACGACCAGATAATCCACGACATAGCCCTGCAGGGGCTGCCGGTAACGCTCTGCTTCGACAGGGCCGGACTCGTGGGCGAGGACGGAGCCACCCATCAGGGAGCCTTCGACCTCGCGGCATACCGCAGCATCCCCGGCACCGTCATCAGCGCTCCGCGCAACGAGCTTGAGCTCAGGAACCTGATGTACACCGCCCTCCACTATGACGGAGGCCCGTTCATCATCCGCTACCCTCGCGGGCAGGGAGAAGGAGTGCGCTGGCAAGAGGAGCCGTTCTGCGAGCTTCCGGCAGGCAAGGCTGAATGTCTCTGCGAAGGCGATACGCTGGCGGTTGTGGGCACGGGGCCCTGCGTCAACAGGGCGCTTGAGGCCGCCGAGGCCTTCCCGGGCAGGGTGGGAGTGTATTACTTCCGCTTCGTGAAGCCCCTTGACGAGGAGGCGCTCCGCGGGATAGCATCCCGCTACGGCAGGATAATCACCGTGGAGGACGGCTGCGTGAAGGGAGGCCTGTTCGGGGCCGTGAGCGAATTCGTCTGCAGCGCAGGCGCCGGGACACCCGTGACGCCGCTCGGCATAGGCGACGAGTTCGTGCACCAGGCAAGCCGGGATGAGCAGCTTTCCGAATATATGCTCGACCGCGGGGGGATCGAAAAAATCTTGCTAAAGTTTTTGGAGATTTGAAAATAATAGCTATCTTTGCAGTCCCTAAAATTAGGGCATTGACATAGCTGCCGATGTAGCTCAGGTGGTCAGAGCGTGTGATTTGTAATCTCAAGGTCGTGGGTTCGAATCCCTCCATCGGCTCACCGGGCAGTTTTAGACAACGGGCAAGTACCAGAGTGGCCAAATGGGGCAGACTGTAAATCTGCTGGCGCACGCCTACGGTGGTTCGAATCCATCCTTGCCCACGAAGCGGAAGAGAATCTTCCCTAAGCGGGGTTCGTATAACGGCTATTATGTCAGCCTTCCAAGCTGAAAATGGGAGTTCGATTCTCCTACCCCGCTCAAAATATTGCCGATGTAGCTCAGGGGTAGAGCGCATCCTTGGTAAGGATGAGGTCATGAGTTCAAATCCCATCATCGGCTCAAAAATACCGGAGAAATCCGGTTT
>JAFSVP010000083.1 GCA_017444905.1 Bacteroidales bacterium | reverse complement strand
TCTTCTTCTGCTCGGGCTTCCTGCTTATGATGGGCCGTCAGTACGGTTTCTTCAACTGGTACAAGCGCAGGATAAACAGAATTTTTCCTACGGTTTTCGCCGTGGCCATCATCGGAATCGTCGTATTCGGGCGCAATCCCTCGCTGCGCGGCGTTCTACTGTACGGAGGAGGATGGTTCGTACAGGCCATACTGGTTTTCTACGCAGTGTTCTGGTTCGTAAAGAAATATCTCTCCGGCAGGCTCTGGATTGCGTATGCCGTGGATGCGGTGGTGGTGCTGGTTTGGTTTGCGCTCTTCTGGGACAAGGAGCTCTTCTTTCTTGAAAATGCCACTTACCTTCGCTGGCCCTGCTTTTTTGCGACAATGCTCCTGGGCGCTTCGGCATACCGGCTGGAAAGCAGCGGCCGCAGGAAGCAACGCCGACTCGGAAGGTCATTTGTCGTTCTTTTCGCCCTGCTTGTGCTCTATTACGGGTATCAGTTGCTTGAAGGCCCGCTGCATTTCCTCAAGCAGGTTCAGATAGTGCTGCTGCCGGTTCTGGCCGCCATAATTTGGACTGTGTATGAAATCTGCTCGCACCCTTCGGTGCTAAAGGTATATCGCTCCAGGTACGTTTACCTGCCGGTTTATTATATCTCGGCCTGCTGTCTTGAGATTTACCTTAGCGGGCGCTGGAGCTTCCCGGTAGGATTGAGTATGATTAAGCTGTTCCCCCTTAATATATTAGTGACGTTCATACTGATATTCATCGTCGCCTATATCGTTAAGGTATTCAGCAACTTCCTCGGGCAGACTGTAAAGACGGAGCCTTACGACTGGAAGGCTATGGTAAGGCTATAGGGGGAGCACCGTCATCTCGCAGCGGCGGCAGTCGAAGCCGAGGGCGAGGCGGCGGCCGTTGTTAACGAGGTACAGGGGCCCGCAGGGCTTCGCGCCCTGATGCACCGGACACATCCCGAGTTCGTACTTTATACAGTATTTTGTGCGCATAAGTTCCCGCTCGTGCCGCTCCGGCGACGCGCTGCCAGTAGCCGAACACTTTGCCCCACGCTCCTGAAGGGGCCGGCGCCCTGCCGGCTGCGAGTCGAGCTCTTCAGCGATGCTGCGGCGCATTGCGTTGACTGCGGCCGCTCCGAGATGGGGAACCGCGCCTTCGGTGCTCTCTACCTGAATATCATCCAGTTCGAAGCTGTAAATGCCGCTTCGCTTCGAAAGCTGAGCACGGATGAGGTCGAGGCTGCGCTCACGGTTCGAGGCGGCTTCACTCCCTGCGCTGAACTCCCGTACAGCCGTGCGCCCGTCTTCACATACTGCCCGTAGGAGCAGCGTGAAAGCGCCCTGCACGGTGGCGGAAAGCCTTACCGGAAGCTCCCGCCTGCAGGGATTGGCTTCCACCTCCTTTTCGAAGGCGCTGTCGCTGTTGCGCCAGATTCCTACGCCCGGCTTTATTCCCGGTATTTCCTTGCAGTAAATGAAGTCGCCTTCGCACTTGTCGCCCCTGAATCCGTATATCCCGCCCTTCAGCGAGACTGCGAATCCGTCGCCGTTGTGAAGCTCCGTGCCCGCGGCTGAGGGCTTTATCCTGAGTCTCAGGCTACCTGCTCCCATCCGCTCTGCAGAGACCACCTCGCCTATGTATTCGCCCATCGATTTGGGCGTGTCCATCGACGACCAGCTGCCCCTGCGGCCGTCAAGCCACCATTGGGTGTAGCCCCTGTTGAAGGTCTTGCAGGAGTCGGGCGTGAATCCGCCGCAAACCCTGCCGAACGAGGCCCTGCAGTACCTGTCGGGGTGTTTGTCCACAAGCCTGTCGAGGGCAAGGCTGTATTCGCGGGTGACGTTCTTCACATAGGTGGCGTTCTTTAGCCGCCCTTCTATCTTGAAAGAGCACACTCCCGCCTCCGCAAGCTCTTCCAGCCTGTCAAGAAGCTTAAAATCTCGCAGCGATAGCAGGGCCTTGTCTTTCACCAGCACTCTGCCGGAGCCGTCGTTAAGGTCATACCTTGAACGGCAGGCCTGTATGCACTCGCCGCGGTCGGCGCTGCGCCCGTCGAGATACTCCGAGAGCCGGCAGTCGCCGCTGTAGCATACGCAGAGCGCTCCGTGCACGAAGAACTCCACCTCGCAGCTGACTGCCTTGCAGATTTCCCGCACAGTGTCTAGCGAGAGCCCCCTTTCGAGTATGATGCGCGAGCACCCGAGGCTCTCGAAGTGCCTGGCCCTGGCGGCATCCCTGATGGCGCACTGTGTGGAAGCGTGCATCGGGACGGTAATGTCGCCGAACTCAAGGAGCCGCTCTTCCCTTATTATGAAAGCATCGACTCCGGCTTCCTGGGCCCCGAGCATCAGGGCGTGAGCCTCCTCCCATTCGCCGTCGTAAATCAAAGTGTTGACGGTAAGGAAGATGCGCACGCCGAAGCGGTGTGCGTAGGAGCACAGCTCCCGGATGTCTTCAAGGCTGTTGCCGGCGGCCTTGCGGTTGCCGAACGCGGGTCCTGCTATGTAAACGGCATCGGCACCGCAGTCAATCGCCGCGATGCCGACCGTCAAGTCTTTGGCGGGAGCCAGAAGCTCCAGGCAGGTCATTGCCGAACGCCTTTTATTTCAGGGTTGCAAGAATCTTCTTGGCCTCGGGCCCGTACTTCGGGTCGTCGAGGGCCTTGGTGAAGTATTCCTTTGCCTTAGCGTTGTTCTTGGCCTGCTGGTAGAGGGCGCCGAGGGTGTAGGCTATCTGCCCTGCGTTCTTGGCGGTGGGAGCGGCCTCGATATACTGCTCGAAGTACTTGATGGCATCGGCGTTCTTGCCTCCGAGCTGCGAAGCCTGACCGGCTACCTGCAGGGCGGTGGGGTTGGGAGCGAACTCGTTGCTCTTCACGGCTTCCTGGACTGCGGCGGCGAACTTCTTGGCCTTGAGGTCGGCGGAGGCCATCTTCAGGTAAAGCTTGCCGAGGGAGGCGTTGGCGTTCTTCTCGTCGCCGAGGGTGCCGGCCTTCTCGTAGGCGTCCTTGGCCTTGGCGAGGTCGCCGGCCCTTTCACTGGCCTGGCCCAGGCGCAGCCAGGCGTTGGCGTTCTCGGCGTCGAGCTCGGTAGCCTTGGCGAAAGCTTCAGCGGCTCCGGCGAAGTCGCCGGCCTTCAGGAGATTGTTGCCTTTGGCCATATAAGCCTGAGGTACGAGGCCGGCAGCTTCGGCTGCGGTTTCGTCGTCGGCGTATTCTGCAGCGGTGGCTGCGGTCTTGTCGAGCATTTCGAGGGCTGCATCAACGTCACCGTCGCGCAGCGACTGCTTTGCAATGCGAATCATTGTCTTGGGGATGATGCCCTTGCAGGTTGCAACGAGCTCCTGTCCTTCGTCGCCGCAGGCTTCGGCCATCTTGAGGGCCTCCTGGAATCCGGCGAGGGCGGTTTGGTAGTCAGATGCGGCGAGGGATTCGTTGGCTATCTTGGCTGTTTCGGTGGCGTCCGCCATGCTTTGTGCGGAGAGGGTGAAAGCAGCTGCCACGAGAGCTGCAAGCGAAACAAAAATCTTTTTCATAATGCAAAGTTATAAAACTAGTTTTGAAATCCAAAATACCAAAAATGATTCCAAAGCTACGCTTTCCGGTAAAAAATGTATATTTTTGCATAATAATGAGTATGCGTAAACTGTATCTGTTAATCCTCCCGCTGCTTATGGTGCCGGCCCTGCTCGGCGCTCAGGGCCTTCCGGAGCTGAAGAAGGCTCCTGAAATCAACGTCGGGAAGCTGCCCAACGGCATTTCATATTATCTGATAAAGAACACCTCCCTCCCCGGGTTCGCCGACTTCGCCCTCGTACAGCCCGGCCGCTCCGACCGTGAGTCCGCCAGGCGCGACCTCGTCCGCCTGCCTAACTTCCACTCCCGCAAGCCTTACGCCTTCCTTGCCGACAATTCGGTGGGCTACGGGAAAGACGGTTTCATCCGGTCGATACGCGGTGCGTCGATTTTCAGCTTCGACAACGTGCCCGTGTCGGAGATGTCGGTGTCCGACTCCACTCTGCTGATGATTTTCGACATAGCCCGCTCCTCGGAGTTCGAGCAGGCCCTCGTCGTGGCCGGCGACATCGACGTGAACGCGGTCAAGCAGCGCATCCAGATTCTCTCGATGACTATTTCCTCCCGCCTGAAGGCTGGTGAGTACGGAAACTACCTGTGGCGTCCGCAGGAAAAGATTGCGCTCGGCGCCTCCACTTCGCCCATAGGCACGGTGTCGGCCACTTACCGCTCGCCCCGAACCGGCATCGAGATGATGAACACCCTCCAGCCGGTGATGAGCGACCTCTTCGCCAGTGAGCTCTTTCTCATACTCGGAAGACGCCTCAAGGCGGCTTTTTCACAGGTCGGCATACCTCTGGCCGACTATTCCTTCGATTACACGGGCAGCGCCCAGACCGCCGGCGACGAGCGCTTCACGGTAAAGATATGGACAGACCCCGCCCGCCTCGAGCAGGCTTCCTCCACTCTGGCTTCGGTGCTAGGCACCCTCGATCGCGACGGCGTCAGCGCCGAAGAAATCCTCTTCGCCAGGGGCTGCATACGCGAAGGCTCCCAGCGCGACAATGCCTTGACGCAGGTCTCAAACGCCTGGTACATGGAGAAATGCATAGCTTCCTACCTCTATGGCTCAAACCTCGCATCCGATGCTTCCCTCATCCAGCAGTTGTACGGCAGGAAGGTGGACGCCGAACGCGAGAAAGACCTTCTCAACCGCTATATCTCGGCCATGCTCGACCCGTCGCGCAACCTGCATCTGAACTTCAGCGCGCCCGAGACTCCTTCAACCTTCAAGCTATCGTCGGCGTTTTCAAAGGGATGGGCTGCAACTGCGGCACCGGTTGCAGTACCCGTGGCCTCCGACACCCTCTCGCTGCCCGCCCCTTCAAGGAAAAAGCTGAAGCTCAAGACTTCTTCCCCCGACAGCTTTAGCGGCGGTAAGCTCTGGACCTTCTC